>JAFXZW010000052.1 GCA_017541035.1 Eubacterium sp.
TCTTTGTCTGAATACCTTCAGGCGTGTCGGGCCACTTCCCTTCACGATACATTTCAACACATTTTCGTTTGAATTCATAACTATAGCGCATAAATATACCCTCCTTACTGGTTGTCCAGTAAAGAGGGTACATATCACTTGTCGAGGTCAGGACGGCTTTTTCTATTTTCTTTGCGAAACTTAATGATGTCTAACACCAGTCTTGCGACTGCGAGAACAACCATCAGTATCTCGTAAATACTCATAGGCCTCACCTCCTCTGCGAAGTCCAGATCGGGTAAGAAGCTCGTCGTCCCCCAGCTACCCCGTTAAGGGCATTATGGTTTCTACAGAATATCACACCATCTGGCCATTTACAATCCTCTTCAAAGATCTTTCATGTAGTTCATACGCACACTTTGAGAGAACAATGATCGCTATCGCCTCCACAAGTAACAACATGCTATTCCCTGGATAATACTCTCCAAAGAAGATAATACCGCCCAGACTCATCTCTGCCAACACAACAGTGAGGGAGCTTTTCCGCTCCCAGATTCGGGCTAATAAATAATACATTCCAAAAGCGACAGCAATCACCAGCACTGGGAGCAGGAGCAGGCATACCCATCGCCATACCTGGGACCACTCATCCGGCCGAAGTAATGCACCGATCCACATTTTAGAAATCCAGTCAGCAGCAGGCTCCAACAACTGGCGAAGATCATTCCAGATTCCGGGATGATACACGGAAGCTGCAAAGAGAAATGCCGCAACCAGGCCGTAAGAGATATACTCTCTATGCAGGCTCTCACGAATTTTCTGCTCCATCCTGCCACGTTCTTCCTCGACCTGCTTTATCGTTTCCTGCTTCTCATTTTGAGTTTTCTCCGCATCCCTCTGCGCCATATAAAGGCGGTGGTTTGCTTCTTCCACCGCCTGTACCGATGACATATTCACCTGGCTCTGGAGATTGGCATTTGCCTTTTCCAGCCTGTAACACCTATCCTGTAATTCATCATTGTAATTCAGGACCTCTTTCACTTCTGCGCGTGTGAGGATGCCAGCGTTGTTCCGCAGATCGTCGTTGCTCTGCTGCAGCGATTGATTGTCTTTCTGCAGACTGGATATTTCCTCTTTCTGCCCGGCTATCACGGATGCCATCTCTTGCCTCTCGGATTGATGCTTCTGCTGCATTTCTTCCATCGCTGTCTTCAGCATCAAGATTTCCGAGGAAAGCCCGGATATCTGCAGCTGCTGCAGAGAGTTCTCCTCCCGGAGATTTTTCTTCTCTTCCTGAAGTTCCTCGTTCTCCTCCTGGATCTCCTCCATGAGCGACAGCAGCTCGTCTGGATTTAAGTCGTTCCATTCGTTCATGGCGTTCCTCCTTCTTCTGCCGGATCAGACCTTTAAGCTCTCCAATTCGGCGTTCTGTTTTATCAATCGTTTGTTCTGTTCGTTCAATGTCTCGTTTAAGATCTGCTGTTCTTCCAGTTCTTCCTTCAATTTGAGATTCTCTTCCTCTGCCTGCCGGAGCAGCTGTGACAGATCCTCGATCTCTGTCTGCTGACTTTCCAACAGACTCATCATTTCTTCCTGACTCTCGATCAGAGCCAAAACCTCCTGCAAGGTTCTTAAATCTTCCAAGGATATCCCTCGCTTTCTCCACAATCGTGGTTGTTATTTCCTTTGCTATCTGCCGGATACGATCCAAAACGGAGTTGTATTTCCGAATATCCCGATTGATCTGGCATCGGTCAGCCACAAGGCCGTCTTGCTCCATCTTCCGTGCCATATATCCCTCATGGATCTCCGGTGTTTTCTCAATCCCCTGCCGCTTGAAGCTTCTGTGATCCAAATGAATGTCATAGCCATATTCCTGCGCCCTGCGGTTGATCGCCTCACAACAGGAAGCCCGCCAAAACTCCACCATTTCCTTCCGGTCCCAGCCGGTGGCATCCACACGTTCACGCTTCCAAAGCCTGCCGCCCTTCTTGTCCAGTTTCTGCTCACCGTTCTCGTCAACCTCCGGCACCCGGATTCCGCAGCGTTCAGGATTCTTCTTATCCTCCCACCAATTCGGATCTTCTCGATCTATGATCTTTCGTCCTTCCGAATCAGTTTGAAAAACATATTCCTTCCGCTCCTTATCACCCCAGGAGCCATCTTCCCGGAACGGCCGTGTAGTTACCATGAAATCAAAATGATGATTTCCCGGTTCCCAATGAATTCCACCGTCGAAACACATCCCCTGTTCCGTGAATATCCGCGCCACATCATAGAAAAGTGCCTTTGCCTGCGCCGGAGTAAAGACATTCGGAATCGCCAGATCGAACTGTCTTGCAAATCTGGCATCCGGCGCCTTCTCGATCTTCTCCACCGCATTCCAGAGCTTCGCGTGATTTCTGAACTCGACCGGAGCATTTTTACATAGAACTGTATCCGTAAAGATCACATCCTTCTTCCGGGAAAAATCATGAGTGAGACCGGTGCGTTCGTTATGCAGTTTTTCTGCAGATACATATGCTGCTGTCGCTACAGAGGATTTTCCTTTTGCTTTTCCGACAACCCGACAATTCATGTGAAAGAATTGCATATCCGCCGCCTCCTTTCTTCGTAGTTTCTTCCCCGACTCTTCGGTGCAGCTTCATCCTTTGGCCCGCCGGGGTGCAGGGGCAGAGCCCCGCCCCTCGGAGAGCGCGCTTACAATGGGACGGACGAAGTCTGTCCGTAAGTGCGCACTTAGCAGGCTAAGTGATGGGAAAACCTTCCGACGAGCAATCCGTTTCGGTATCTGTCCGGTTCATCGCCCGTGTAAAGAACTTTCCGTTTCGCTCCTGCATTTTCAGAAAACTCAGCAGGCGCATTTTGTCTTCATCCAGAAACTCACGGCCCAAAACGGATTCCACGATCCCGCCGATCTCGATCAGTCTGCGGGTTCTCTTCTTCCGCTCTTCTTCCTTTGCTCTTTTCTGAAGGTCCTTTTCCTGTTCTTTCAGCTGATTCTGCCTTTTCTGCAATTCAGCGATTCTTTCTTCGTAACTCCTTGTTGCTGCCATAAGGGCACCTCCTTTCTCCATACAACCGATCCAGGATTTCCAGAATCATCCGAACCGTCTCTCTATCAGCCGGATCCAATTCAGTTATCTCCTTCGGTTCCAAAAGCTTCTGCTCCAGGTCATCCAGCCTCTTCCGAATCTTGTCGAAGGATTTGATATTTCCTCTTACCAGCACTGCCTGATACAGACAGCTCTCGATGAAGAACTCCGCCTTCTCAAGCCCGGTGAGTTCAATCCTTCTTTCGATCATTTCCTTTTCCTTTTCGGAAACCCGGAAGTTCAGGATGATATTCCTCTCACGATTGGTTCTCCAATCCTTTTTCCTGTTCGTTGTCTTCAATGTGCTTCGCTTATAAATCTTATTCATCGTCGTTTCTCCTTCTTTCCTGATCCATCATTCTTGCCATTTCCTGCTGCTTCCTCGGGTAAAGGTGCGCGTAAGTGTTCATGGTTACTGTCGGAGATTCATGTCCCATCCTCGCAGCAATGTCCACCGGCGAGAATCCCAGATTGATCAGGTATGACACATGACTGTGACGGATATCATGAACCCGGATTCTCTTCACTCCGGTTTCCTTGCATCCCCTCGTGAGTTCATGAAGGATATAATGCTTTGTCACCGGGAAAATCCGGTCATCCGGTCTGGGTTTATACAAACTCTCAAAGTAGTCTTCCATTTCCTCACAGAGAAACTCAGGAAGATCAATGATCCGATTACTCCTCTCCGTCTTCGGAGTTGTGATCACATCCTCTTTCCCAAGGCGCTGATAGGACTTTGAAATGGAGACCGTCTTCTTCTCAAGATCAAAATCTGCCATCGTCAGTGCCAGGAGTTCCCCTTCGCGGATACCGGTCCAGTACAGCACCTCAAAGAGATAGTAGGATACCGGCTTTTCCTTCATGCTTTCAATAAACTGCAGATACTCGTCCTTCGTCCAGAAAAGCATTTCCTGAGCCTTCGACTTCCCCATCTTATCCAGCTTGAAGCAAGGAGATTTCGGAAGATCATAGTACTTCACCGCGTGGTTAAAGATTGCTGTCAGCTGATTCTGCACCGAACGAAGATAGGTCTGCGAATAACCCTTTCCATTTGCATCCCGCTTACTCAGCAACACATTCTGCCACTGAAGGACATCTGTGGAACTGATCTCCGCCAGTGGCTTGCTCTCAAAATAGGGCAGGATATGTGTTTTGATCATAAACTGCTTGGATTCGAACGTAGACCTCTTCAGGCGCGGCTTCATATCATCCATATAAATCGCCACAAAGCTTCCGAACTGCATCTGAATATCACGGGACTTCAGACACTTAAATTCCCGTTCATATTCAACCGCTTCTCTCTTTGTCAGAAAGGTTTCCTTTTTCTTCACCCTGGACTTACCCTGCCAATCCACATACCGGATAAACACCGTCCAACGTCCCCGATTATTTTTATAAACGCTCATATGCGTCACCTCCTTCCAAAACCTGTATTATTTATCCTTCCGGATTCCGCAGGCTTCTTCATAATATGCTCTGTTGATCTTTCCGGCGATGGTAAGGAGTTTTGGATTCTCCTTCTTCATCTGCTCCGAAAGCTCGCGAATGATTGCATACGCCTTGCTCATGCTACATCCCCAGTCTCTGCTGATTTCCTCTGCATCCACATACATGTTGCCCATATCCATCCCTCCTTTCGCATTTCATAGCCATATTTTTATGGCTGCTGTAATGAGAATAGCATATGCGATTATGGCTGTCAATAGTTATAGTCATTTTTTTATGACTATCATATAAAATAAATATTCCATTTTTCTGACTTATATGCTATGATTAGACAGACAAATAGTCTAAAAAGGAGAATATCGATATGACTATCGGGGATAAAATCAGAAAATACAGGCTTCTCAGAGACCTGACACAAAAGGAGCTGGGGCTGAAAGTCGGCTTCTCGAACACGACTGCAGATTCCCGTATCCGGAAATATGAATCGGATATGATGGCACCAAAAGAGGATATCCGTTCCCGGTTGATCGAGGTTCTGGACGTAGATCCTTCGGCGCTTTCCTATTCGCAGGTTTACAGTTTGGAGGACATGATCCGGGTACTGTTCGAGTTGGAGGAAGAGTTTGGACTCAAAGTGGAAAGCTCTGATAACTCAACATCTCTCACTTTTGACCATAACAATCCAAAATCAGAAAAGATGATCAGTTATCTATCCATGTGGAAGATGGAGCAGGACTCCCTGTCCACTCCCCGGCCGACGGATTACGAAAAAGAAGTATATGAGAACTGGAAAGCACAATTTCCAAGGGATATCAATGCCTACTTTGAAAAACAGATTCAGGTGATCGATGATTGTTACACAAATGAAAAGAAAATCAAGCGTTCCGGATTCACTCCGGCCAAAAAGGTATCCGAGTTTATTCTCCTGCTAAAATCCATGCTGGAGGCCAGCATCTATAGTGATTACAGCTTTGACAGCACCACCATGGCGCCACGGGAAACCTACCTGGAGATCAATTTCCTTACCTCACAGCTTGTCGGGCTAACCGGCGCTGAAAAGGAACTCTTCGCTACGTTTCTTCTTAATCTGGAGCATCTGGAAGATCTCGGTCTGAAAAAAGACATCCATATGCACCAAAAAAATAACGATACCTTTATCGGGTATCGTCTGTTCTGTCCATCCATAAGCAGCGTTATCTATGACACTATGACAAGGCTGAAAAAGCACATGGATGAAGCCGATGATCAAAATGAATACGGACTTATGCGTTTTGAGGAAAAGTTTGAGCGAGACCTGTCCTTATATGACCTGGATCTGAAAACCGAGATCGAACACAGTACGGGAGGCATAAACGGGAAGAAATCTAAGAAAGAGAAATAATAGAAATAATACGAAAAACGGAATTATGCAACGATTTTGCAACAATTAAAAATGGGAACCCTTGATTTATAAGGGTTCCCAGACTTTTTTTATTATTCATATTCCACCGTTGCCGGGGGCTTCGGGGTGTAATCAAACAGTACTCTGTTGATTCCCGGAACTTCTGCGATGATTCTCTGAACCAGATGGTCGATGAGTTCATCAGACAGGTGTTCTACTGTAACTTCCATTACGTCCGTGGTGTTGATGGCGCGGATAATGCAGGGCCAGTCGAAGGTTCTCTTTCCATCCTTTACGCCGGTGGATTTGAAATCGGGAACTACGGTGAAATACTGCCATACCTTGCCCTCGAGGCCGTTCTTTGCGAATTCCTCACGAAGGATGGCATCAGATTCCCGAACCGCTTCGAGTCTGTCGCGGGTGATGGCACCGGGGCAGCGAACGCCGAGTCCCGGTCCCGGGAACGGCTGACGGTATACCATGTTATCGGGGAGTCCAAGCTCTTTGCCTACTACACGAACCTCATCCTTGAAGAGGATGCGGACAGGCTCAACGAGTTCAAAGGCCAGATCCTCAGGAAGGCCACCTGCATTGTGGTGCGCTTTGATACCGGCTTCACTTTCCAGAATATCCGGCCAAATGGTTCCCTGTGCCAGGAATTCGATGCCGTCCAGCTTACGCGCTTCTTCTGCGAAGACCTCAATGAATTCTCCACCGATGATCATACGCTTCTGTTCGGGATCGGTGACGCCTGCAAGCTTGTCCAGGAAACGGTCTACGGCATCCACATAGATGAGGTTCGCGTTCATTTCATTTCTGAAAACCTGAATTACCTGCTCGGGTTCACCCTTTCGAAGAAGTCCATGATTGACATGTACGCAGACAAGATTCTGCCCTATGGCCTTAATGAGAAGTGCAGCGACTACGGAGGAATCAACGCCTCCGGAGAGAGCAAGAAGCACCTTTTTGTCGCCTACCTGCTCCTTCAACGCTGCGATCTGCTCGTCGATGAAGGCCCTTGCAAGCGCCGGTGTGGTGATCCTTTCCATGGTTTCAGGGCGTCTGATGTTTGTATCCATTTTTATCCTCCTTATTATACCGGCGTTCAAACGCCGGAAGATATCATAGTTATGCTGCGAAGGTACTCTTGGCTTCCTTCACTCTGCTTTGCAAAAAAGTCAGCATTCGTAATACTAATTCTGCTCCACCAACCCGTAATTTCTGTAATAATCCTCCAGCTTGGGGCGGGCCGCCACATAGTAGGGTTCGAGTCTCTTATCAAAATGCTTCCCCATACCCTCCATGATGATTTTGTCTGCCTCCTCAAAGGACATACTATCCTTGTACACGCGTTTGGATACCAGTGCATCATACACATCGGCTATTGCCATGATTCGCGCTTCCAGCGGAATATCCAGTCCCGAGAGACCTTTCGGATAGCCGGATCCGTCCCAACGTTCATGATGATAGGTTGCCACATTTTCCGCAATCTTGCGGAAATATTCGTCGTCTGTTCCCTCCAGCACCTGATGTACGATACGGCCGCCTTCCGCGGCGTGTTTCTTCATTTCTTCAAACTCCCAGGGTTCAAAACGTCCCGGTTTGCGGAGAATGGCATCATCAACCGCGATCTTGCCGAGATCGTGCATGGGTGCCGCCTTGATAATAGCCTTGCGGAATTCTTCAGTCAGATGCATCCGCTTATCCTTCATCATTTCCGCCATAAGGATCCGAACGCCTTCACTGGTCCTCCTGATGTGGCCTCCGGTGGAATTATCACGGCTTTCAACCAGGGTTGCCATACTGAGGATCAGTTTGTTATGCATCTCCGCAATATGCGCAGTCTTCTCCTCCACTTCCTCCTGAAGCGCATTATTAAAACGGTTCATCAAGGCAATATGTTCCTGATTTCTGGTATCATCCGTGATAAATATCCGATATCCTCTCTTCTTCTTTCCATCAAAGAGATAATCCACATCCATCAGATACGTGCGTCCGTCCCGGCTATAGAAGGAGCTGTCCTCCTTCTCATTTTCCCTGAAGACCGTGAGCCGGGGGATTGCCTGTTCCGCCAGAAGCTTGTTATTCTCGGCCGGAGTGTCTGCTTTGATAGAGATCAACTCCGGGAAGAACTTTTTTGCCGTTTCATCACTGCCCAGATAACGTATTCTGAAGTCAAAGGAGATAAATCCCACCTCCCCGGCTTCCTTCAGCGAATCCATCTGGGTCTCCCGGACATCATAAAGGCAGATATCATGCACGATAAGCAGCAGAAAGATCTGATCAAAGCAATAGGATATCGGCAGGATCTCCACATTGATCGGCAATAATTTATTTCCGAAATAACAGAAGATCGAAACGATTTCCGGGATTGCCAGGTAGAAAACCACCTTGTTCGGAACATCATTTTTCTTCAGGAAGCTGTAGATCAGTACTCCGATGCTGATCAGAAAATAGATAGCCAGCATTGCATAGAAAACAGTATGCATAATACCGTATTCCCTGATCAATTCCCCGCCATCTTCCGTGCGTACAAAGGATACGGACTTATAGAAAATGGGCAGCTTTCCCGTGGTAAGGACCGTACCGTAGATCAAAAAGGTGATCAGGAAAAAACCAACACGAGCCCTTTTGGGCATTACCATGTTGCAACGGTCAAAAATGCAGATCATGATAAAAAGGATCAGAAAGCACCCTCCCAGATAAATGAAATTATTGGCAAGGATCGCTTCCTCCAGATTGGTAGACAGAGCACGGCATACAAAGGCCATTTGGGTAATCGGAATAAATGTGAAGATCAGTGTCAGATGCACGTCAAAATGCCTGTGCCAGACCATGACATAGATCAATGTCAGCACAAGAGATACACCAAATGTAATCAGGTAATATATCAGCATTCCGTTTATCCTTTCTCTTCCTGTCACAAATGGATCACGGAGTCCAGGTACCCATCAGTCTTCCTTCCGAATCAAACACCTTCACCCATGAAATATCTGAATAGAGATCTTCCGATTCCTCGTCCTGCATGGTGATCGTCTGGCTGCTCCCACCCTTTATGCGGATAGAGTATTCCCCCGTGTATTCCGTACCATCCTTCATTTTCGCCACGCAGATGAAACCCGGTGTTCCGTCAGCCGGTCCGCCACGGAAGGAGATCGAAAGCCGAACCGTATCTCCGCTTTTATTCAGGACCTTAAAGCCAAGTGACCAGGCTCCTCCTGTGGAACTTCCGGAACCGGAGCCCGAGCCGGAGCCGGACTGTCCCTGGTTCCGGGCTTCTTCTCTCCTTCTCTTCTCTTCCTGTTCCTTTTCCCTTGCTTTTTTGATCTGATCGCCCGCCTTTTTCGCAAGCTCTTCCGCATCCTGATAATTACCGGCGGCGGTGAGCAGATTCAGTGCATTTCCATAATCTTCTTTCTGCAAAAGCTCTTTACCGTAAATGTAAGACGCTTCCTTCACCTTTTCCTCGGCGCCTTCCACCTTAGCCTTCGCCAATTCCTGAAAAACTCCAAGGGCGTCCTTCGTCCGTCCCTGCTTCAGAAATTCTTCCGCATAAGCCATTTTACAGGCCTGCAGCCTCTCCTCATAGTCCTTATAGCCGGCTTCCTTGAGTTCGCGGTAATAACCCGACGCATCCAGGTACTTTCCGGCATTCTCCAGTCCCATGGCCAGTGTTTTATAAAAGTCCGCCCATAGAGTCCGCGTCATATCATTCTTTTTTTCCGGAAGAGCACCCGTAAAGATCTTGACTGTGCTCTCCGCCTCTTCATACTCCTTCCGGTCCAGCTTCGTTACCACATTTTCCAGTACCAGAAGACCTAATTCCTGCAGGGTACCGCCATCGTCCAGCCCTTCCTCATATACCGAATAACAGGCCTTTACTGCATTTTCAAGGTCTGCCTTGTTCCCGGATTTCTGCCAGGCCTTCGTCTTCTCTTTGGCATTATCCTCTATTCCTCTTCGGTAAAGCTCCAGCTCACATGCACGGATACGCGTCCCCGCGTCCTTATAATCCTCTCCGCAATCCCGAAAATACCGGATCGCCTCCTCGTAGTTCTCGCTCTCCATGGCCTCCACACCATCATTATAGGCCGGACGCTTGACAAACATATCGGGATACACATTCTTTCCGAAAAAATATGCACCGACCGCGATCAGTATCAGTGCCGCTGCAGCTATACCGATACCGATCCAGAGCTTTCTTGATTTTGCAGCCAGTTTCACCTGTTCCCTGCTGCGGCTCAGGATTCCCAGTGAAGGATCCCATAAGGTCAAAAGCTGCTCCCGCACCTCCTTAACACTTCCGAAACGAAGTGTTTTATCCTGTGAGGTTGCCTTTTCAGCTATCTCCAACGCCCTGTCTGATTCCGGAAGTACGCGGTAGATCAGCTTCCCAAGGTCAAAGATGTCCTGCGCCACGCTTTTCTGTTCCGCTCTTTTTCCCTTTAGGATATCCGTCTCGGCATCTCCGTCATTGACATCTTCCTCCGGATCCGTTTCTTCACGAAGAGTTACGGTACGTGCGGGATAGGTAAGAATGACATTTTCCGCACAGACAGTCCCATAAGCCCTGTTCTCAAGATGAAGCTTCTCCAGTTCCTGACAGATTTCCAGAAGGATCCGCCTCTTATCCTCGAAGTAAAGCGGAGTTTCGCCGGCCCGGTTCAGACGGTGTTCCAGTGTTTCCTCCACCTTCTCATCCTCATCAGGATCCGTATACTCTGCAAAGGATGTTTCAGCCTCAGGCTCCATATTCTCAGCCAACTTGACTGCGGATTCTTCCATACCGTCTTCGGACAGAATGGCCTCCTGATTTTCCTCCCTCGTTCTGTCTTCCATACTTCTCCTATCCTATAGCCTCCGGAAATTGCTATTTTAAAACATTTTTGAAACCAGTTCCAGAATGGCGTCCTTCCCGGCAAGCCTTTCGGAAAAGGCACTGGCGCTTCCTGCTGCGACCCCCAGACGCAATGCGTATAACGGGTCCTCCTTCTCCGGAAACTAAGATGCCCCTGCTTCCGGCAAAGACACTTTATCCCTTCAGCATCTTCTTCAGATATTTCCCCGTAAAGGATTCCTTTACCTTTGCGATCTGTTCCGGAGTACCGGTGGCGACCACCGTTCCCCCGCCGTCTCCTCCTTCGGGTCCCATGTCTATGATATAATCCGCCTGTTTGATCACATCCAGATTGTGCTCGATCACCACCACGGTATTCCCGCTGTCTGCCAGCCGCTGCAGGATATCCAGCAGCTTCTGCACATCTGCAAAATGCAGACCCGTCGTCGGCTCATCCAGGATGTAAATGGTCCGTCCCGTGCTTCTCCGGGACAGTTCCGTTGCCAGCTTGATCCGCTGGGCCTCGCCGCCGGAAAGCGTGGTTGAAGGCTGTCCGAGCTTGATATAGCCAAGCCCCACATCCCTGAGTGTTTCCATTTTTCTTCTGACCGATGGAACAGCCTCAAAGAAATCACAGGCCTCATCCACAGTCATATCCAGTACTTCATAAATGTTCTTTCCCCGGTAATGTACCTCCAGAGTTTCCCGGT
The DNA here is from genome assembly GCA_017541035.1 of Eubacterium sp. Classification (GTDB taxonomy): domain Bacteria; phylum Bacillota; class Clostridia; order Lachnospirales; family Lachnospiraceae; genus Eubacterium_Q. The sequence continues at coordinate 11,449 of JAFXZW010000052.1, forward strand.
TATACCTCTTCCCGCTGCAGACCTCGCAGGGTACATAAATGTCGGGAAGAAAATGCATCTCGATCTTTACGATACCGTCCCCCCTGCAGGCCTCGCAGCGTCCGCCTGCCACATTAAAGGAAAAACGGCCTTTACTGTAGCCGAAGGTTTTCGCATCCTTCGTGCTGGCAAAAAGATCCCGGATCTGGTCGAATACGCCGGTATAAGTGGCCGGATTCGACCTTGGCGTCCGTCCTATGGGTGACTGATCGATATCGATCACCTTATCCAGATCCCCGATTCCTTCGATGGCATCATGTTTTCCGGGCTTTACACGCGCACGGTTCAGCTCCCTCAACAGGTGCTTCTTCAGGATCTCATTGATAAGAGAACTCTTCCCGGAGCCGGACACCCCGGTAACACAGGTGAAAATGCCCAGGGGAATCTTCACATCGATATTCTTCAGATTGTTCTGCCGTGCACCGCGGATGGTCAGCCAGCCTGTCGGCTTCCTGCGATCTTCGGGCACGGGAATGATCAACTCATGGGAAAGGTATTTTCCGGTGACAGAGGACTTACATTTCATGATATCCTCCGCCGTTCCCGTAGCTACGATCTCCCCGCCGTGGACACCGGCTCCCGGCCCCACATCCACAATAAAGTCAGCAGCGCGCATGGTATCTTCATCATGTTCTACCACAATCAATGTATTTCCCAGGTCCCGGAGATTCTTCAGAGATGTGATCAGCTTGTCATTGTCCCTCTGATGCAATCCGATACTGGGTTCGTCCAGGATATAGGATACGCCCACCAGACCGGATCCGATCTGCGTCGCCAGCCGGATCCGCTGGGCCTCACCGCCGGACAAGGTTCCCGTGGCACGGCTGAGCGTAAGATAATTCAGTCCCACATCAGACATGAATTTCAGTCGCGCACCGATCTCCCGCAGGATCTGCTCCCCGATCAGTGTCTGACGGTCCGTCAGCTCTGTCTCCTTCAGATAGGTCCGAAGCTTATCTACGGAGAATTCCGTGATGTCGAAAATGTTCTTATCCCCGATGGTCACGGCAAGAGATTCCGGCTTCAGACGCTTTCCGCCGCATGCCTCACAGGGAATGGCTGTCATGAATTCCTCATACTCCGCCCGCATGGCTTCCGAGGAGGTTTCCTTATACCTCTGCTGGCAATTTTTGATCAGTCCTTCAAAGGGATAGAAAAAGACACTCTTGCGCGAACGCTGGCTGTCGTAATAGACCTTTACCCTCTGCCCGTGGGTACCGTTCAGGATCACATCCCGGGCCTGATCAGAGAGCTCCCTCCACGGGGTATCTAGCGAAAAATGATACTCCCTTGCCAGGGCTTCCAAAAGAGCATGTCCGTAGCTCTTCTTATCTCCGCTGCTCTGCCAGCCGAGAACGGCTATGGCACCATCGTTCAGGCTTCGTGTTTTGTCCGGAATCAGAAGATCCGGATCGAATTCCTGCCGGAATCCCAGTCCCGTACATACCGGACAGGCACCGAAGGGATTATTGAAGGAGAAGGACCGGGGTTCAATCTCATCAATGGAGATCCCACAGTCCGGACAGGAAAAACTGTCTGAATAGGTCTGCATCTCTCCTCCGATCACATCGATCTTAACAATGCCTTCCGCATGTTTCAGCGCAGTTTCCAGAGATCCGGCCAGTCTTAGCTCAATGCCTTCCTTCATAACCAGACGGTCAACAACGATATCGATATTATGCTTCTTGTTCTTATCCAGTTTGATCTCTTCTTCCAGCGAATACTCACTGCCATCGATTACCGCACGAACAAAACCGCTTCTTTTCGCAGCCGCCAGAAGCTTCTCATGCTCACCTTTGCGACCTCTGATCACCGGTGCCATCACCTGGAATTTCGTCTTCTCCGGAAGTGTCATGATGCTGTCCACCATCTGATCCACTGTCTGCCGTTCAATGGTCTTTCCGCACTTCGGGCAATGAGGCACACCGATCCGTGCGAAAAGAAGGCGAAGATAATCATAGATCTCCGTCACGGTCCCCACAGTGGAACGTGGATTCCTGTTAGTGGATTTCTGGTCAATGGAAATCGCCGGTGAAAGGCCTTCGATCTTATCCACATCCGGTTTATCCGCCTGTCCCAGAAACATTCTGGCATAGGAGGAAAGGGACTCCACATATCGACGCTGTCCCTCCGCATAGATCGTATCAAAAGCCAGAGAGGACTTTCCCGATCCGGAAAGCCCGGTAAAAACGACAAACTGATTCCGTGGGATCTTCAGGTCTACATTTTTCAGATTATGCTCCCTCGCCCCCTGTATGGTAATGTACTTGATATCTTTCATTTCTTTTTCCTGCTTCTTAATGGCAGCATAAGCCAGCTTCTCTCCTGCTTTGCCGTTGCCTTGTTATACGCATGTAGTAATAGATAATTATACCACTTTAGCCCCTGCCTGTCATTGATAACCTTGGTTTTTCGTGCCTTAAGACGACATATTATTTAATGTCAGCTTCAGCTCTTTGATCTCGTCACGCAGCTGGGCTGCCAGCTCGAAATTCAGCTCCGCCGCCTCTTTATTCATACGGCGTGTAAGGCGGTCGATCTCCTTCTTCAGTTCCTTCTTCGACATCAGATCCGGATCTTCCCTCGTATGTCTCTTCCTTCGTCCCGCCGATACCTCTTCATCCTCAATGGAAGTGGAAATGAGTTCGCGGACAGCCTTCTGTATGGTCTGAGGGGTGATGCCATGCTCCTCGTTATAAGCCTGCTGGATCGCACGCCGGCGGTTGGTCTCATCGATGGCGTACCGCATGGAATCAGTGATGGTATCGGCGTACATGATCACGTGGCCGCCCACATTTCGCGCCGCACGGCCAATGGTCTGAACCAGGGATGTGCCGGAACGGAGGAATCCCTCCTTATCCGCATCCAGTATCGCAACCAGAGTGATCTCGGGGATGTCCAGACCCTCCCGAAGGAGATTGATCCCCACCAGCACATCGAACACACCCATGCGCAGGTCGCGTACGATCTCCGTTCTTTCCAGTGTATCAATATCGGAATGCAGATATTTTACCTTCACATCCAGCCCTTTAAGGTAATCCGTCAGCTGTTCGGCCATGCGTTTGGTAAGGGTGGTCACAAGCACCTTATTTCCAGCTTCCGTTTCCTTCCGGATCTCTCCGTACAGATCGTCGATCTGCCCCTCCACAGGACGAACGTCGATGGCCGGATCCAGAAGTCCCGTGGGACGGATCAGCTGCTCTGCCCGGAGCTCTTCATGTTCCTCTTCATAGGGACCCGGTGTAGCGGAGACAAAAAGCACCTTGTCAGTCCGCTCCTCAAACTCCTCGAAATTCAGAGGTCTGTTATCCATTGCCGAAGGCAGACGGAAACCAAAATCGATCAGCGTCTGCTTGCGGGCCTTATTTCCGCCGAACATCCCCCGTACCTGAGGCAGGGTTATGTGGGACTCATCCACGATGAGCAGATAATCATCGCCGAAGAAATCCATCAGTGTATCCGGAGGATCTCCCGGTTTTCCTCCCGCCAGAATACGGGTATAATTCTCAATTCCCGAACAGAAGCCCGCCTCCCGAAGCATTTCAATGTCAAAATCCGTCCGTTCCTTGATCCGCTGAGCCTCCAGAAGCTTGTCATGAGACTTGAACCAGGCAACCCGTTCCGCCAGCTCCTCCTCGATCTCCTTAAGGGCCTTCTCCTTCTTCTGCTCCGCGATGACATAGTGGGAAGCAGGGAAGATGCAGGAGAAATTCACCGCACGTCTGACCTCTCCCGTTGTGGGGTCGAACTCCACAATGCGATCGATCTCATCGCCGAAGAATTCGATCCGGATAGCTGCTTCATTGGTATTTGCGGGAATGATATCCAGCACATCCCCCTTTACCCGGAAGGTACTGCGCTTAAAATCCATTTCATTTCTGGTATACTGCATGTCTATCAGACGCCCGATCAGTTCATCTCTGTCCATCTGCATACCCGGACGAAGGGAGATCATCATTGCCCGGTAATCCTCGGGATTGCCGATACCGTAAATGCAGGATACCGACGCCACCACGATAACATCCTTGCGTTCGATCAGAGCAGCCGTGGCACTGTGACGCAGCTTGTCGATCTCGTCATTCACGGAGGAATCCTTGGCGATGTAGGTATCGCTGGAGGGAACATAAGCCTCCGGCTGATAATAATCATAATATGACACAAAATACTCCACGGCGTTCTCCGGGAAGAAGGTCTTCATCTCCCCGTACAGCTGTGCCGCCAGAGTCTTATTGTGTGAAATGATCAGCGTCGGCTTTCCCAGGGCTTTGATCACATTTGCCATGGTAAAGGTCTTTCCTGATCCGGTGACTCCCATCAGGGTCTGGCGGGTCTTTCCGTCAAGAAAGCCCCGGACCAAAGTATCAATGGCCCGGGGCTGATCACCGGTAGGTTCATAAGGTGCTTCCAGTTTAAAAATAGATTCCGGCATAAAAATCCTTTCTTTTTCCCATACGAAGCTGCACACAGCAGGCTTCTGCCGCATTTTCTCCGGATGAGATCTACAGATCACAGACATACACTACCGCAGAGAGCCTCGGTATGACTACGGTGAGCTGATTATTCTGCGTAACCTCCGTATGGGAATTCGTGAAGAATCCCTCTTCTGTCGTCAGCATGATCCTGCGCATGGTGTGGTTGTTGGGAACTCCTATGTGACGGATGTGCAGATTCAGTTCCTTTTCGACATAGTCATTGTTAAGGACAATGGCCACCGCCTGATCCCTGGTAAAACGCCCGTAGGCGATGCAACGATACTCACTGTGCAGCAGGACAAGGGACCCGTGCATCAGCGCCTTATAATTCTTGTGAATGCGTATCATCTCCCGATGGAAGGCGATCAGATCATGATCCTCATGTCCCCAGGGATAGGTCCGCCGGGAATCCGGGTCGGTCCAGCCCGCAACGCCTGCCTCGTCACCGTAATAGATGGTGGGAGCACCTGGCCATGTCATCTGAAATACCACAGCCTCCCGGAAGATACCCTTATTTACATCTTCCTCAGCCGCTTCCGGCCCGAGGGTGTGAATGCGGCCGACCCTACGGTTGGTACGGGTCAGGAAACGGGAATGGTCATGATTGGAAAGCTCATTCATGGCCATCTGCAGGGACGCATTCATAAATGTGGACATATAATGTCTCATAGAGCCTACGAACATATCCGCATTTCCGAGGCAGTCACCGCGGAACTCGTCACTGTGCTTCTCCACGCCCGTCAGGAACCAGGTTATGGGTTCCATAAAAGCGCTGTAATTCATAACCGTATCCCACTGATCTCCCATCAGCCAGGACTTCGGATCTCCGTAATGCTCGGCAAGAATAATGGCTTCCGGATTGGCTTCCTTCACCGCTTTGCGGAAATCCCGCCAGAAGCGATGATTGTATTCCTCGGAATAACCCAGATCAGCCGCCACATCAAGACGCCAGCCGTCTGCGTTAAAGGGCGGAGATACCCATTTTTTTCCGATCCTCATGATGTAATCATGAAGCTCCTGCGACTCCTCATAATTCAGCTTCGGAAGGGTATCATGTCCCCACCAGCCGTTGTAGCTGCCGTTATCCGGCCAGGCCTGATCATCCTGAAAACGGAAGAACTCCCGATAGGGACTGTCTGCCGAAAGATAAGCGCCCTTGGGGTAATCCGGATTCCTGTCATAGATCTTCTCCCGGTCCATCCACTTATTGAAGGAACCGCAGTGATTGAAGACACCGTCCAGGATCACCTTGATCCCTCTTCGGTGAGCCTCCTCAACCAGCCGGATAAAGACCTGATTCGAAGCCTCCAGATTCTCCTTATCCGTCACACGGGTGATATAACGTGTCGCCCGGTAATTATCCATGGAGTTCTCCGGAAGAAGCTCTCCCTCGTCCTTCACGATCTTTCCGAAATGCGGATCGATGTAATCATAATCCTGAATATCATATTTGTGATTGGAGGGAGAAACGAAAATGGGATTCAGATAAATGGCATCGATCCCCAGATCCTTCAGGTAATCCAGCTTACTGATCACTCCTTCCAGATCTCCGCCGTAGAAATTAGCCACGTCCATATTCTCCGGATACTTATCCCAGTTCTCCACCCTGCGGACCGGACGCCCGACATAAGCATACTCATTTGTAAGAACGTCATTGGACGGATCTCCGTTGCAGAAACGGTCCACATAAATCTGATAAAATACCGCGCCCTTTGCCCATCCGGGGGTCTTAAAGCCGGGCATGATCTCGTAATCATAATTCCGGTTCAGATCCTTATGCTTGCTCACGCGGTTGTAATAAACCACCACGCGGCCGGCATGGATCTCATAGTAATAGCGGATCCGCTCCGTTACATGGGGAATGACTGCCTCGTAGTAATCGAACATACCGGTCCGCTCGGCGATCTTCATCTCATAACGGTCATCATTGACCACAACAAAAACACTGTCCACATTAGCGGCAGCCGTGCGGAAACGCAGGGTGATATCATCCCCGATATCCGGCTCGGCCGGAGAACAGTAATTCTCCGTACCGTCACTGAACAGTGCTCCGAAATTGATGATAGCTGTTGAATTGTATATATACTCCAAAACACGGAGAGAACGGTCATCACGCATGAAGCCCTTTGCTCCTTCTCGGTTTTCTTGCTTCTTTATCGTATAACTAAGGACAATATGATTATTATACCCTTTTTGTGGCTTTTTTGCAATCGAATAGGGCGGTTTGCTTTATGCAAGACCGCCCTGCTTGATTAAACACTCATCAATATCTTTCCATAACTGGGCACAGGCCAGTATTTTCCGGAGGTAAGCATCTCGGCCGCATCGACGAAATCACGCAGCTTCTCCATCCGGGGAAGGACCTCATCACGGATTGCGAAGGATATCTGCATGACATTTCCGATTTCCTTCAGCTTCGCAAGCTCCGCTTCCAGCTCGGTAACGGCATCAAGGATATTATCCGTCAGATCCGTGAGCTTTTCGATGGTGGATACCTCGTATTTACATTTAACGTGAGGGCTGATATTCTTTATGGATTCCACCGCCCTCGACAGCGTGTAAAGATATTCTTCGATGGCCGGGAGATAATCCTTCCGCACCATGTCCACCATGGTAAGGCCCTCGATATTCACCGTCTTGTTGTAATTCTCCAGCATGATCTCACAGCGGCTTTCCACCTCTGCTTCCGTGAAGACCTTCTGACGGATCAGCATTTCCTTATTCTTTGCATCCAGAAGATGCGGCATGGCATCCGGAGTTGTCCGCAGATTGGAGAGTCCTCTTACTTCTGTTGCCTCCTTCACCCACTCCTCTCCGTAGCCGTTTCCGTCAAAGAGGATACGTTCATGTTCCCGGATCACGCGGCGGATCAGATCATGCAGCGCAGTCTTGAAGTCGTCAGCCTTCTCAAGCTCGTCCGCATACTGCCGCAGACTTTCGGCCACTGCAGAATTCAGCATGATATTTGCGCAGGCAATGCTGTTGGAGGAGCCAAGGGAGCGGAACTCGAATTTATTTCCCGTAAAGGCAAAGGGCGACGTCCGGTTGCGGTCCGTGGAATCCCTGGAAAACCGGGGCAATGCATGCACGCCGAGCTTCATGGTAACCTTTTCCACACCTTCATAAGGCTCGTCATTCTTGATCGCATTCAGGATGCCCGTCAGTTCTTCCCCGAGGAATACGGAAATGATGGCCGGAGGCGCTTCATTGGCTCCCAGACGATGATCATTTCCTGCCGTAGCTACGGAAAGACGGAGCAGATCCTGGTAATCATCCACTGCCTGAATAACCGCGCAGAGGAATAAGAGGAACTGTGCGTTATCATGCGGCGTTTCCCCCGGTGAAAGCAGATTCACACCTGTGTCCGTGGATACGGACCAGTTATTATGCTTTCCGGAACCGTTTACGCCCTTGAAAGGCTTTTCATGCAACAGACAGACCATACCGTGCCGCTTTGCCACCTTCTGCATGATCTCCATGGTCAGCTGATTGTGATCCGTGGCAATATTCGTTGTCGTATAAATAGGTGCCAGCTCGTGCTGGGCCGGAGCCACCTCGTTATGCTCCGTCTTCGCCAGGATACCCAGCTTCCAGAGCTCCTGATCCAGTTCCTCCATAAAAGCAGCCACCCTCGGCTTGATCACGCCGAAGTAATGATCATCCATCTCCTGTCCCTTGGGCGGACGGGCGCCGAAAAGCGTACGGCCCGTGTAGATCAGATCGGGGCGCTTGTCAAACATTTTCTGATCGATCAGGAAATACTCCTGCTCGGGTCCCACACTGACGGTCACGTGCTTCACATCCTGATTTCCGAACAGTCTGAGTACACGAAGGGCCTGCCGGTTCACAGCCTGCATGGATCTAAGAAGCGGCGTTTTCTTATCCAGCGCCTCTCCCGAATAGGAGCAGAACGCCGTGGGAATGCAAAGCGTACGATCCTTAATAAAGGCATAGGAGGTCGGATCCCAGGCCGTATAGCCTCTCGCCTCAAAGGTAGCGCGAAGTCCGCCTGAGGGGAAGGAAGAAGCATCCGGCTCTCCCTTGATCAGTTCCTTACCGGAGAATTCCATAATGATCCCGCCGTCTTTGGTCGGTGTAATGAAGCTGTCATGCTTCTCGGCTGTCACCCCTGTCAGCGGCTGGAACCAGTGAGTGAAATGTGTCGCACCCTTTTCGATGGCCCATTTCTTCATTTCCTCCGCAACCGCTTCCGCAACCTGATCATCCAGACGTACATTTTCATCTATGGTCTTTTTCAGAGACGTGAACACATCAGCGGAAAGCCGTTCTTTCATCTGACGTTCATCAAAAACCAGTGAACCGAAAAGCTCGGGAACATTCAGTTTCTCCATTTTCATTCTCCTTTACACCTCTCCCGGGGAATGTGCTAAAATCCCCGGAGAACTTTATTTTCTTAAATGAACTCTTCATAAAATAACGCCACCTATCATACAACAATTAACTTTGTTTTGCAACCTTACAATCACAGGAAAAAAGGCCAAAAACATTGGTTTTCTTCACCTTGAATCGTTCTTTTATTTAAGGTATAATAATAGAGTCCCCGACGGGACAGGAATGAAGAGGGTTGAATTTAGAAGGAGTGTAGAATGAAGAAAAGATGGAAACTGGGCGTTGTAGCGGCGATCACCGCGGTGGCGCTCTCCTTTGCGGTTCCGCAGGGATACGCGAGAGCTGACGAACCGGATGAAAAGGTTGAAGAAACAACAGAAATCGGGGAAGTACGAACCACCGGGCAGGAGCCTTCCCAGCCCACACAGGAGAAAACTTCCTCAGGGTGGGTTGAAAGCAAAGGAAAATGGTACTATTACGACAAGGACGGGAATCCACGTACCGGCCGGGCCGCCATCAACGGAAAATGGTATCTCTTCAATACGAAGGGCGTTCTCCTCATCGGGTGGCACATTTACGAAGGCAGCTGGTATTTCACAAATGCCCGCGGCGAGATTCAGACCGGCTGGAAGCTGTATGACGGGAAATGGTATTATTTTGATGAGAAGGGTGCCATGACCACCGGTTGGGTCACAGTGGGCGGCGTGCGCTACTATTTCGGCAAGAGCGGCGCCATCGAAGAAGGCTGGGCCGAATCAGACGGAAAATGGTATTATCTCAAGAAGAGCGGTCAGCCCCTGACCGGCTGGCGCACCATCGGGAAAAGACTTTACTATTTCCTTTCCGACGGAACGATGGTCACCGGGAAATACCGGATCGACGGCGTGCTGCATAACTTCAGCTCCGAGGGTATCTGGCTGAATGAAGTGATCGAACGTCCGGCCGGCTCATATAACGCAGCCGTTGCCATCGACTTTGCGATCAAGCATACCGCAGTCGATATCCAAAAAGGCCTTTCCGGCTCCCAGTGCATTTACGGCTGGCAGTGTGCGGAATTCGGTTCCAACTGTCTGAAAGCCGGGGGCGGCATCAACGTGTATGACGATCACGCGACCGCTCTGCACAATAAGCTGGCAAAGCTTCCCATCATTGAAGAATTCGTCGTACCCATTGAGGATGGATATGTCAAGCTGGCAAATGTTCCCGCAGGTCATGAAGTCGCTGCCGGGGATCTGATCCTGCTCTACTGTCCTTACGAGACAGACGGCCGGCCCTTCGTACACACACTTCTTTTCGTAGGCTGGAGTCCGGACGGACTGGCGAAGGTCTACTGCCACAACACCCGTACAGCCGGCACCGTAAGCCACAGAATTTACTGCTACGCCTGCCACAGGAAGATGTCCGAAGCACATGTTATGCATATTAAGACAAACAGTGCAAAGGAGAATAAGACCTATCCCGCTAATACCTGGATGACCATCAAGGGGCAGAAAATGCACATCAACGGGAACGGCATAAAGGACACAGGCTTTGCACGGGTCGACGGCTCCTGGTACTATTTCAACCGGAACGGCGTAATGGAAACCGGCTGGAAGCGCTTCGATGATGGCTGGTACTATTTCGGATCAGACGGTAAAATGCTGACAGACTGGCAGAAGCTGGAAGACGGCTGGTACTGCTTCGACAACGGCTGTGTGAAGGTCGGATGGATGAAGGAAGACGGCGTCTGGTACTACTTCGATGATAACGGTCACCCCATGCTGAATACGACCGTGAAAATCTCCGGAAAGGAATACACCTTCGATAAGACAGGTGCATGTCTGAATCCGTAGGAGAGAAGGGAGCTCAAAATCGAGCTCCCTTCATTTTTTGCCGTTCCCTATGCACGGATTTTTTCATCCTGTGCACATGGGCCAGGTTATTTGCAGACGAATCCGATCCGTCTTGCACCGGTCTGTCGTACAGACGTTACATCAGGAATATCATCCACCTCGATGGTTGTGATCCGGGCCAGGTCCTTCTCGGACGCATCCAGCTGCGATACACGATCAGCCAGATTCATCATAGCTTCATCGATGGACTTGCGGACGAAGCGGCCGTTGCCGTAGTCGGTCTTCACACGCTCACGATCATAGATGCCCCTCAGTTTATCCATAGCTGCATCGGTGATCTTCATCTGATTTTTGGAAACCATAAGCTGCGTGATCTCGCACAGTTCATCGGTTGAGTAATCATCAAACTTCACCTGAAATGCAATGCGTGAAAGCATCCCCGGATTCCGTTCAAGGAATTCCTGCATGGGTTTGGTGTAACCGGCAAAGATCACGATCACATCCTCGCGATGATTTTCCATCTCCTGAACGATGGTCGTGATCGCCTCGTCGCCAAAGCTCTTTTCATAAGCGTCACAAAGCGAATATGCTTCGTCGATAAAGAGTACGCCGCCCTGAGCCTCCTTGAATTTCGCTCTGACCTTGGGGGCAGTTTCGCCCACATGTGTGCCGATCAGGTCCGCACGTCCGGCCTCTACAAAGTGTCCGGTAGGAAGGATCTTCTCATCCTTCATGATCTCGGCGAAAAGCCGCGCCACCGTAGTCTTGGCTGTACCCGGATTGCCGGTGAATACCATATGCATGGCCGCCCGTTCCTGACTGATCCCATTTTCCAGATACTCCTTCTTCAGACGGAAGAAAGCGATTGCCTTACGCAGAAGCTCCTTTGCACTGTTAAGACCGATCATTTCGTCCAGTTCCTTCCGGGCAGTACCCGGAATTCTGTCCTTACGCATGCCCAGCTCCGGCTCCTCGATATCGTCCTTAATCAAATGGAACAGTCTGTCCTGTCCGATATTGCCTTCCTTCTGTTTCTCTTCAAACACCCTGAAAGATTGTTTTTCGATGCTCTTCTCCAGCAGATTACGGGCCGCCCGGCCATTACCGAAATCATCAATATGCATGATTTTTTCAAAGATCGCATGGACTTCGTCGACAGCCTCATCTGAAGCTGTAAAGTGTCTTTCAGACATCATCAGCCGGAAGATATCCGTCAGTTCATCCGCATTATAATTCGGGAACTCAATGTAATAAGGGATTCGGCTCTTCAGGCCTTCATTCTGCTTCAGGAAAGCCTTCATTCTGTCCTGATAGCCGGCCAGAATCACGATCACGCTGTCCCTCCGGTTTTCCATCTCCTGGATCAGCACGGAAACCGCCGTATCACCCACCAGAGAATAAGCCTCATCGATGAAGAGAACACCGCCCTCCGCCGCCTTAAAAGCCTCCCTAATCGCTATGACACTGCCAAGACCGGAGAGATCCATTCCGCCCCGTTCTACGAAGGCTCCGCTCTTCAGGATGCCCCGTTCCTTAGCAATCCCGGCAAAGCACCTGGCCACCGTGGTCTTAGCTGTTCCGGGGTCTCCCGCAAAGATCATATGCATCGATCTTGTCTGATATTCACGACCGAGGGACTCCTTTCTGTCCTTTTCGATCTGATCAGCAGCGATGATCCGGTCGATCTTATCCTTCACCTTCGTGAGGCCGATCATACTCTGCAGCTTATCATAAGGAGACTGTTCTTCAGGATCCCTCTCCAGAGTGAAATCATCAAACATATTGTAACCATATGTCTGGAATACGTTCTTATTCATGCACCAGGGTCCGAACTTCTCAAACGCAGTCAGGACATCTGTCTGTTTGAATTCCGTCTCAGGATACTGTTTGAGGAATTCAGCAGCCTGGCCGGCATACTTTGCATAAGCAGAGGACTTAATCAGTTCCTTCAGATAACCGACTGCTTCCTTTCTGTCACCTGAACCCTCCCGAAGTGCTACCGGGATCAGATAATTCTTCAGCTGCGGAAGCAGATAATAGGAGAATCCGGGCTGGTCCATGTTATATACGAAAAAGAACAGACAACGGTTGCAGTACGTTTTAACCAGTTTCTCCAGATACTGGCAGGCCTTCTGGTAATCCACCGGATCACAGCCAAACTTCTCGGTCAGATCAAACATGACGATACCGCCAAAATTATTTTCTATGATGTCCTCCAACAGCCTTCTGTGCGACTTGTAGCAATCGGGTGAAAGTTCACTGATAATCTCCATGCGGCGTCCGCTGATTCGATGTGCCTTCAGCAGCTTCTGAGCCAGGATCCCCGCCATGCTCTTCGCTGCCTCGATACTATGGGCAGACAGTACGTAATGAACCACATTTCCATGATCAGCTTTATCGTCTGCATGACTTTCAATATTCGCAAGTTCCTTCCGGAAGGTCTGATCCAGCAGATAATGACTCCCATCCTTATCTTCATCAATGATCTTCTCGCTGAAGGTAAAATGTGCCTTTCTTTCATCACTCTGATTGTCATACTCATACAGCCAGACCTTGGCAGAATCAATGATTCTGTTCCAGTTCTGTCCGAAATAATCCCTTCTTCTGGCCTCGTTCATATTCTCCAGAAACTGGTAGATCGTAATCTCTGCAGGTTCAGACAGCACCTTGTTAACGCCGAAGTTCTCAGACAGCAGATCCGAGATCTCTCCGTATACACCCTCATAGTTACATTTCTGTTCGTCATAGGAGAATACGATGGAAAGACGGTTATCATTTTCTTCTTTATAAGCTATAAAACTTGTATGGTTCTGAAGCTTACGATACATGAACACATTCAGTGCTCCGATTGCCGTATCATAATAGTATTCTCTCAGATTGACTTTTGCCTTGCTCCTGATCTGTTCCTCACTTGCTTTTACCGCGTACTCTAAGTATCTCATAAGCTTGTCCTCCTTTGAAAAATAGTAATAGTCTTCACCTTCTATATAGGTTATTTTGCCGTCATTATGAAGACTTCTTCCGATTTTGGTGTAAAAATATGCGGCCCCCTTCAGAGACCGCCTTTTAGCCGTAAAAGGGCGCTTATGACCATGCTTCCACGCCCCGCATCATTTGATGCAAGCTTTCTGCCGCAGAAAGCTTTTTGATCGCCCAGGTTGGTGACCATAAACAATAATCCAATAATCAATAATGGAATAATCCTGTAACGAAAACCATAAACTATTTTCTCACAGAGCTAACCACACAATTACGAGATTATCTGCGGCATGGATTTCATGTACCGGGATCACCCGAATCCCGGCACAGAACCCGCTTAGATATTCACTTCGAACTCAAACGTCTGATTGTACTTATCAAGTGCAATCTGCATAGCCGAGATTTCGCCGTCTATCCTATCATAGTCCTTTTTCACTTGCTCGATGTCATAATTGACATATTGATACTCCGGCGCGGACTTTCTTGAGGAATAGGTTGCAGTGTTCAATCTTGTCTTGGGAAGCTGCTTACGCATGCGGTCCAAGATATTCTTTCTCGCATTTAACTGCGCCATTCTCACAAGAATCGTATCAACGGTCATTTCGGCATCGCCCACCTGTACCAAATTGGCACAGTTATTGACATTGATAGCGTGGCGGATTGTCGTGACCTCCGCATCAATTTCGGCAATCTTCGCCGCCACTTCGGAATAATCATATTCCGGAATGACCGGTTCCTCGTCGACGGAAGCCACAAAGGTACTCGCTTCCCGTTCCTTCTGAAGCCAAAACTCCTTGTCTTCATTCAATTTTCTTATCATCTTGTTTGCAAGTGCCGATGTCATTTTACTCATAGTTTTGTCTCCTCTCTCTCCAGCCATTGCCGGTGGTGTTTTTTTCTTGATTACCCTTACACTATCTATATAGATCAAAACGAAGATTTTCTGAAGAGATTATTTATCTTCTTTCAAAAAAAATATGAATTCTGTATTTCATCTTTTATTCCGAGGTTTTCGACTGACGACTCTCTTCAGGAAAAACGTGAGATTCCACGGCCAGGAGTCCCAGAACAGCATAACAATTATAAAGTTGTAAATGATTCCGAAACGTAAAAAGAGCGCCTGCTCCGGCGCTCTTCAAACAATCTGACTGATCCAATTTAACGTGTCTCATAGACATCCACGACATGCTTGGTTTCCAGCTTCTCGTAGGCTGCCGTTTTATCTATGATCGCCTTCACCAGGCTATCCAGCTCCGTACCGTCACGATAATCAGCCGGAGCAAAATAGCGGATCCGGTTGTCACGGAGCATTTTATGAACACGTTCTTTATTCATGGTTTCAGGATTGTACACGCCAATGGAATGACCGCCGTTCACATTCACCAGCTTCATGCAGGGAATATCGGTGTCACTGTCGCCTATATAAACCATATTCCGGAAGGGAACACGCAGATTCTCCGGTGCAAAAAACTCATTCACACCGTCGTCATTTACGTCAAGAACACCCTTTTCGATACGGAACAGGAACTGCGTCTTATTTGTATAATTGATGACCTGAGCAGGCCAGACAGCCACGCCGTGCTCATCATAATAAAAGCTGCTGGCGTAGATCTTCTTAAACGCACCCTTTTTTGCAATCTCCGTCCCATCGATCATCTCCTTTAAACCCGAAGAAATGATGTAATGTTCGACTGTGATCCCCTTCTCGCGGCCATATGCATTGATCCGCTCAAACCATTCAGACACCCCGGGAAAGAGCTGCACTCTGCTGCCGTAATCCTCAAGGCTTTTGCGATTGAATACCAGCTTCCCCCGTGCCTCATCCATCATGACATACATATACGCCAGGTTGCTGTCCATCTCATTTCCGGTGGCTAGAACATTCGTCTTCTTCCAGAATTCCGCCACATCATAGCCCACGGACTGAATGTAGCCCTGGGCCTGCATATCTGTCGGCGACAGCGTCTTATCAAAATCATAGCACATTGCCAGAACGGTTTCTTTCGGCTGGTATTCCATGTCAGGCTCCTCTCTTTAACTGATATTTCTTTAATCGATCGTCCACTGAACATCGTACAGTAACAATATAAAATATTATGTCGAAATATGGAAGACATTTTGCAAAAATGCATTAACCGGAATCTATACCGTCCTCACGATCAGATAGGTCTTCGGAAAATGATTCCGGAACCACATCAGACGGAACAGGAAAATGGCATATTCCGTCTCATGCGCCCTGGAGAAAAGGTAGGTAATGCCTTCGATATTTTCACAGAATGCCTCAGGCACGCCCATAGCCTCCAGATACGCCTGGTCAAGCAGATCGGGTTTTCGGTCTGTCTTTCCCTTTCCGACGTTCTCCGCAATTGTGACCGCCTCGTCTTCCTTTATGCCGTACCGCATAAGGAAGAGGGCGATATCCTCCCGGAAGATAAACGGGTGTAAAACCGGGAAGATGTCCGGATCCTGCGGAATCGGCGGCATCTGAAATGTTCCGTACATCTCTCCCAGCTGCTTCACCACATCAGAAAAGCAAAGCATCTGCGTCCCAGCAACGTTCTCCTCCGGGATGTCGCACAGCAACGGAATATCCTTATATTCTTCGTTTTCGAAGAAGTCATTATAGGAAATACCATCGATGGGAATACTCCGGAACAGAATACCGGTTCTCCTCTCCAGCTCCCGTGTATCCTTCAGAAGCGGATTCAGATTTATGATGAGATACGATTTCCCGGTTTCTTTGCTTTCTGCTCCCTCTTCATCATCCTTCCCAACCTCGCGGAATCGGATGCGGGAAGCAACCTCCTCGCCGAGGAGCTCTGCAGCATTTTCCCTAAACCACTCACCGAAGGCAGGACGAACATCCAGCTCAAACCCCGGCGCCTTCTCTCCGGCCGTTCCGTAAAAGAATCCGGCCGGGAGGCTGTGTCCGTCACCCACCATAAAATGTCCGCACTTTGGGCAGGAAACCTTCTCCTGATAAGGGCTGATCAGATCAAAGCCCGAAGGAGAAGGCACATTCTCACCCTTCTCGACGGAAGTCGGCAGGAACTCTGCATATTTACAATGCGGGCAGCGATAATGCGGCGGCAGCGGATTGACAGAGGTAATTCCCAGGAAGTAATTCACAAGAGAAGCCCCCGCTGCGCCTCTGGCCAGATGATACTCTCCGGCATTATCCATGATCTGTACCGCCAGATACGTACTGATAAATTCCCCCTCGTGCCCGAACACACGGATACCCTGCAGTTCATCCGTAAGCCTGTCCTCCACTTCCTTCGGAAGCTTTGCACCATATATCCTCTCCGCACCCAGGCGAGCACATTTCTCCAGATCCACCTTTTTCCTAAGCGTTTCCATGATTGTCGACATTTCTTTTATCATTGTATCACCCTGTCCTTTTAACAATTTAATCATACTTCTTACGGTCGATTGGTGACAACCTTGTCAATCAGCCCGTAGGCCATGGCCTCTTCCGCCGTCTTCCAATTATCACGCTCGGAATCCGCAGCCAGCTCCTCAATTGTCCTTCCGCAATTCTCCGCCAGAATACGGTGAAGCTTCTTCTTGGTCCGAATGATATGCTCAGCAGCGATCTGCAGGTCAGTAGCCTGTCCCTGCGCCCCGCCAAGAGGCTGATGGATCATGATCTCCGCATTGGGAAGAGCAAAACGTTTCCCCTTGGCCCCTCCCGCCAGAAGAAATGCACCCATACTTGCGGCCATTCCCACACAGATGGTGGACACATCACATTTCACATAATTCATGGTATCATAGATAGCCATGCCTGCGGAGACAGAGCCGCCTGGGCTGTTGATATACAGACAGATGTCCTTCGTCGCGTCCTCTGACTCCAGAAAAAGAAGCTGTGCCACCACCAAACTTGCCGTCACATCGTTAATCTCGTCACTGAGAACGATGATACGATCCTTCAACAGTCTTGAATAAATGTCATATGCTCTCTCTCCCCTGCTGCTTGTTTCGATTACTGTAGGAACCAATGCCATGATAATTCTCCTTTCTGGTCAGGATCATTCAGATTGATCCTTAAACCTCACCTCTCACTATCTATATAGATCATTTCGGTGCGTTTCTAAAGAGATTTTTTTCAAATTTGATCATTAAAATCAGCGTCCGAAACAAGAAGTGAAATTGGACCGAAACAAGACACACGTTACGACAGATGACCTGATCAACACCCTCAAGACCATGGAAGTGGTAAATGTGGATGAAATGTACTATATGTCCACCTACACCGGCTCAAAGGCTCTCAGCGCCCTATGCGGGGCGATGGACCTGGATCTGGAGAAGAAACGCTACCAGCCCAAAGAGCTGAACCGTAAGTGCAAAAAAATATGAGGTCATAGCACTCCATACAACAAAATCCGAGAAAGCCAAAGTGGCACGAAGCCTTATTCTATATAGGCTCGTGCCACTTCGCACGTTTCGCCGGTGGCGAAAACGGGAGTATGTCAACCTGCTTCCTCTCCAAATTCCAGGCAAATTTCACTTATTCTCCAATTTCTGAAATTTACTTCCGCATTTGTAAACCGCCTTTGGTTTTGAAGCAGCCATTCTTTCTTTCAAACTCTTGCCGAAATCTACCCGATCTTCATCCTTCACCAGGAGTGACTTCATGCCCGGACCGCAAAGATCGAAATCCGGTACTTCACTGGCCAGACGCTTCGGTGTATCCACAAGCGCCTTCAAAGCCATTTCCCGACCAAGATATGAATACTCATAGAAGCTGGAAACGGTAAGCCGATTCATATTAAAGCCACTGATCACAGCCTTACCCATTTCCTCCAGAAGAATCGCGCACTTTCGGGCAGTCTCCTCCCGCTGCTGAACCCGTTTCAGAAGAGCGGAGGCTTCTTTCTGTTTATAATCCGTGACATCACCACGGGCAATATCATAGAGAAATGAAATGCTCGGAAACTGGACAATGTCAACCTCCTGATACATTTCCTGAAGAGCCTCCCGCAGCTTGCCTTCATCAAGGGAAAGTTCTATCAGATTGTCCGCGTCCTCCCATCCGAAAAATGTCTCCAGTAAGAGACCCGCCGTGTGCTCCATAGCGAAATCATAATCCACAAAACCCAAAATATGATCCTTCCCAGCAACTCTGATAGCTTCCAGGCTCTGAAAACCCTCCTCGGAAGAAACGAGAAATGTCACGTGAGCCTTTTTTTTATCCTTCCGTCCCTTCTTGTCAAGGATAAATCCCCGTCTGACCAGCACCTTATACCCACTGTTCGCCATCTCGCCCATTTTTTCATATCCCTTGTCTGTCAACGCTCCCACCGAAGTGATCTTACAGTCCTCGATATTAAGGGCCTCCGGAGCGGTTTTCGTCATTTCCATGGCATCCGAAAGAATGGCTTCCACATGCCCGGGCAAAAGCGGATAGTGATTTTCTTTCCACACCTTATCCGCAACCTCCCCCACTGTCATCGGATCCTTACTGAAAAGACCGGTAAACTGAATCGTCACATCCTGATGAGGCTGTGGCAGGGCAAGAACATTCTCCCACATCTGCGGCGTAAAGCGATAGAGCTGAAATGTGCGCTCCAGTTCCGCTGCCCGCTCCTTCTCCTGCCGCTCCTGGCGAGCCTGAATTTCCTTCTTGCTGAGCTTCTTTACTTTATTCACTTTGGTTTTATTGTGAAACAAATTCATGGCTGACCTCCTTCTGAAACGGGCCGTTGGTTTATTTTCATACCCTCTACTCTCTATATAGATCATCCGGGGAAGTTTATAAAGAGATTTTTAAAAATAAGGTACGTGAATAGTCACGAAAAAAGGCACTTAAAAAAGGCAGCCTCTTCTCAGAGGCTGCCTGTAAAAGGGCGCATATAACCATCTATCCACGTACCACCTGATTCTTTCCCTGCTTTTTCGCCTTGTAGAGTGCATCATCAACACGCATGCACAGGATATCCGGATTTTCCCCGGAGATGGCCTGGGCAACTCCGAGGCTCATGGTCTGATGTCCACAGTGGTCGAAGCCGATCTCCTTAAATCCATTCCTCATGATCTCTGCAATCCCGGCCGCCATATCCAGATCAAAGCCCGGCAGCATCACCATGAATTCCTCACCGCCCCAACGTCCGGCCACACTTCCCGGTGCATGTACATCAATCGTACGCTTCAGCATTTCCGCCAGGCGGATCAGAACCTGATCTCCTTCCGCATGACCATACGTATCATTTACCTTTTTAAAATCATCCACATCCATCATGATCAGGGATACGGGTTTTGCAGATATACCCTGTTCGGTTTCATCGCTGAACCGGTTCACCCTTTCCGTGATCCTTCTTTGGATCTCCATACGGTTATACAGTCTGGTCAGCCCATCCGAAATCGCCGCCATTTCCAGCTGGCGATTGGCTGCTGCAAGTTCCTCCGTAGCCGCCTGAATAAATGTAGCAAGCCGGTTTACCATGGATACACGTCCGGAGAATTCCATGCCATACCCTTCCATGGATGGCATCTCCCTCTGCTCAATGGCATCGCCTTCCCGGAGTGCGCCTACCACAAGCGTCACATTGTGCTGATTCAGGTGCTCCTTCGTCCTCAGGAACTCACCGGATGTGAAGAAGCCCGAAGCCGGAGCAAGCAGCTGGAATGGCGCAGTTTCGCGGGAAACCTCCGATCCCCAGAAAGTCCGTCTGGCGCCACAGGAATACAGCTTGATCACTTCCGGGCAGAACCGGTTCAGTGCCTTGATCTCTCCGGCAACCTCACGAAGTATGGTTTCCGGATCGCCATATGAGATGCGGGCCATATCGCCTTCATACATATCCGAGGTCATGACCAGCGAACCGTCATCCAGACTTGCGGTAGGCGCCCGAAGCAGCTGGATCCCGTTATGATCGAAGATGAACGGGAATTCCAGCGTATTGCTGAAGAAATTCTCATCATTTTCTATATTCAGATATCTGTAATACGTATCATATGCCGGACGGTTTTCAATCTCATACAGCACATTTCTCTTTACCTTTGTAATCTCCAGTTCGCGCCCCAGGGGCTTCCATCCTGTGATATAGGTAGTCTTCACGTGCAGATCTTCTCCGCCCATAAGTACAAATACGACGCCATGATCTGTATAGCCTCCAACGCTTGAGAACACACAGGCCTCGTCGTCATTCATATTTCTGTTAAATGCGCCGCCTCCGTAGATCGCGATATCTCTTCTGGCCGCACGAAAACGATCCGAAAAGTCGGTCATGGACATGCCGCGGATCGTAACCAGAAGTTCTATTGCTGTCACCCATGTATTATCGTCCAAAAATCGAAGCAGTTCCGAAGTGACACGGGATTCATTCTCTTCATTCAGATCATACTGCAGGATCTGTACCCTGCTGGTGGGATATTCAAATACCGTACAGGTGATGGCGATGGTTCTTCCCGACAATTCCCCATTAATGATATGACCATTGGTGGAACAACCGAAAATGAGCGCATCCGGGATCTCTTCCTTGATGGTGTCCATCACCTTTTCTACCGCTTCCCGATCGATCGTATCGATAAATACCTGAAAAACCATTCGTGAATAGATCTTTGTCTTGGACCACTGACTGATCTTCCGAAGTTCCCGTACCAAAGTATCCTGCCCTTTATAGCCGAACTGAAACTGACGCATACTTATTCCTCCTTGTCCTTTTGAGTGGACAAATCTTCTTCCCTTCTCCCTGTCACATAACTCTGCCCCCTCGAGGGCAGTGTATTGCTTTATAATACAATATAGGACATTTTGCCGATATTGGAAAGATGTTTTGCAAAAAAACTCCATCTCACCAAAATCCGTTGGTGAAATGGAGTTTTTCATCTATTTCCGGAACTCATCATCCGGGAAATCATCCCATTTCTCATAAGTACTCATATTCGGTTCCTGTTTAAAGATCGACTCCTCCTGTCTGTCCTTTCCATCTGCTCTCGGAAGGATCTTTTCATCTAAAACCTTTTCTTCGTCCAGATCGATCAGCAAAAGGGAAAACCAGTTGTTCACTGTCCGGGTCTTCAGCACCTCCCAGACCATTTCATACTCCACCCGGTCGTGGAAAATGACCGTCGACTTTATGTCTGCCAATGTCTCAGGCTCCCAAATATCCTTTAAAAACAGTTCATTAAAACCCTCCGTCATAACGTCACGCAGGGAATAATTCCTTTTTTGCTCCATTTCCTCCTGCGTGTATTTTCCCCAATCTCTCTTTCTGCCTGATATCACCGAATACAGTGGAAAGAAACACCAGTATCGGGGTTCCATACCCTGTATCTGAATCGTGAAACCACTAGAGGGAAATACATATCTGAGCCCAAATCTGCTTTTCATGATCTTTTCATCGTTCATGGCAGGATTCCGTCCTCCCCACCTGCCGCGTCTGTTATCATAGAAAAGGTTCATCTGCCCTCTGGCATCAAGCTCGGACCGTATAATGAGGTTGATCATACGGCGCCTGTTTTCATCATCCCGCTCCATCTTGTCAAATTGAGCACGTTCTTCTTCCGTCGGTTCATATCTTTCCATAGGCGGTCTGGGGGTTCTCTTTTTGATTTTCCGCCACCCGCCTGCCTTCATCAGTTCATCCAGCTCAGGATTCCCGGGATCCACCTGATTTTGGTAAGCCGCAAGAAGAATATCCTTACTTACCTGTTTGGTTATTTTCTTATTACTGAGTCTGGAAAAGGTGGCCGGACTTTTCCCACAAAGCTCGGCAAAGTCCTTCCAGGGTCTGCCGCCCTTGCAGAGCTTCAGCAGCTCTAACAGATGACCGGTGTCCGGCATATAGGCTGCTTCATACTCATCCAGATTGATTTCTTCTTTATTATCTGTATTTATATTCCGTACATTATCGCTCATAGTGTAGTCCTCCTGATGCATCTCACGCTATCATAGATTCCGGCACTTGTCAATTGCATTTTTCATCTTTTTTTCATGTTTTTTTAGTCCTATGAAAACACGAAAACTTCGGCAACCCGTATCAGGCTGCCAGATATTCCAGGAACTTCCTGAATTTTCCTGACCTTCTGAGTATTTCCATAGTTGTCTTTTCAATCTGACTGACTCTGGCCGCTGAAATATCAAGAATCTTTCCTATCTCATCAAAGGTCATTTTCTCATCACCATATCTCATCTTCAATATACGGATACTTCTTTCCGAAAGGGACTCATGAAGATACTCCTCCATTTCTTCCTCCATGATGCTTCTGAAAACCGCTTCCTCTACAGACATCTGATTCTCTGAGGCAATCGTGTCTCCAATAGTTGTTTCATCATCCTCCGAAAGAGGGGTGTCCAGCGAGATTCTTCCTCCCACTCTGTAGGAAAGGACAAGTAAATCATTTACATCATCTTCAGATAAACCGAGCTCATCCGCAATGAGCCTAAGGCATCTTTCTTCATTCTCCACCTGGGAGTATTCATTTTTCAGTTTTTTTACCTTCATCATCAAAAGCTTCTGCCTCTTGGGAATTTTGATAAAGGACCAGTTATTATTTAACTCTTTCAATATGGCATCTTTAATCCAATGACTTGCATAGGTTTCAAAACTAGCCCCATTCTCAGGGTCATATTTGGCAGACGCCCTGGCCAGGCCGATTGCTCCGGCATTCTTCAGGTCTTCAAACAAATCAAAATCACCAATAATCCTGCAGTATTTTTTTGAAATAACAATAAGCAGGTCTTCATACTCTTCATACTTTTCCCAGTTATAATCTTGATTCATGGATGACCTCCTTTTTTTTGCAAAACACCATGGTAACATCTACGTGTGCAATGGGCTGCGAGAACACTACGTGTGCAATGGGCACGTGGAATTGTTAAAGTAACGTTATACTAACAAATCCACCGCCCATTTGTCAATAGATTTTTTACAGTTTTGCAAATTTTTCATCACAATGCAATATTTTTTATATTTCGCGTTTTTTTGAAATATTTTGCATTTGTGAATATTTTCAGAACCCTTCATCAAGAAGAATGCTCCTGATACAAAGATCGTACAGGAATAAGCTTTTCTGTCTTTCATCCTGAGATCATCAGGGGTGCTCTCACAAAAATCTTTGATTTTTCCACCCAAAATCTATTATAATAAGCTTGGGCTCGGCTGACTGCACGAGGGGTTATTTCTACGGCCTCCTGAGTCTGCAAAATTACTTCCATTCCATAAAAAAGGATTGCATGAGAAAGGAGAAAAAATGAAAAACGGTAAAATGAAACTAACGTATTATGTGATGTTCATTCTAAGTTTTTTTATGCTTCTTGGAATAACATCCCCTGCCTTGGCAGCCGAAGAATATCCTCAGGATATACGGACTACCACTGAAGAAAAGGATTATTCTGACAGCCTGGTGATCCTTCATTCCAATGACGTGCACGGTGCCATCGACGGATATGCGAAGATGGCCGCACTTGCTGAAAAATACCGTAAAATGGGTGCTGAGGTACTTATCGTTGATGCCGGAGATTTCAGTCAGGGCGGTATATATGTCAATCTGTCTAACGGAATGAACGCAGTTAAGCTGATGAATGCAGTGGGATATAATTACGCTACAATGGGTAATCACGATTTTGATTACTCCCAGACAGGTGCCGCAAAGATCAAAGAGGAAGCTGATTTCACCATCCTCTGCGCCAATCTGGAAAAGGATGGCAGTCTTCTCTATGATCCGGATCAGATATTCACTGCAAAGAACGGCGTAAAGATCGGCCTTTTCGGACTCGATACCCCGGAAACGATGAGCAAATGCAAGCCGGATTACGTACAGGGTCTTAACTTCTATTCCGGAGATGAACTGGCGGAATGTGCCCGTAAGGAAACCAAAAAGCTGCGTGATGAAGGCGCAGAGCTGGTTATCGCCATGACTCATCTCGGAGTTTCCGAGGAGTCTGCTCCGGATAAAGATAGATCACTGGACATTTATAAAGCAGCTCCCGACATTGACTTTATCATCGACGGACACTCTCATACGGTAATGACTGAGGGTACCAATCACGAGCCGATCCAGTCAACCGGTACCAAATTTGCGTACATCGGAGTTGTTATCATTGATAAGGATGCCAAGGTAACGGAGCATTTTCTTATGGATACAGCAGAACTCCCGTCAGATGAGACAGTTGCTGCCATAGCAGCAGAAATAAAGGATGAGGTTGATTCCAAATACAAAGAGGTGGCAGGAACAAGTGAAGTTACTCTCGAGGGCGACCGTACGATGAACCGTTCCCGGGAAACCAATTCAGGTGACTTTATTACGGATGCCATGACCTGGTATGTCGGAAAAAACAGCTATCTGCTGGGTGATTTCAGCGGGCCGCTCGTTACGGTCGTTAATGGCGGAGCTATAAGAGCTGAAATTGCGGAGGGTGATGTAACCAAACAACAGATTTTTGATGTTTGTCCTTATGGAAATACCGTCTATTTTCTTAAAATCAAAGGAAGCGAGCTCCTTGAATTTTTGGAGGCTTCAACCTTCATGGTACCGGATAAACTTGGCGGTTTCCCGCAAACCAAAGGTATCATCTATACAGTAGATACCACCAAGAGTTACGACGAGGGAGAATTATATCCGAATACCACCTATTTCCGTCCCGCTTCCATAAATCGTGTCAGTATCCAGAGTATAAACGGAAAAGCCTTCGATCCCGATGAGACCTACGGTATCATCACCACTGACTTTTTGGCTGACGGCGGAGATGTGGCATATGTTTTTGCCGGCAAGGAATCCAACTCCGGGACAGACCCGCTGGATGAGATACTTGAAGACTATCTTGTTGAGGAGCTGGACAGAAAGATCACAAAGGCTGCATACGGAGAAGTAAGGGGTGATTTGACAATTATTCTGCCTCCGGCTCAAACCGGATGGACAGAGGAAGACGGCTCCTGGTATTACTATCAGGAAGACGGATCCAAAAAGACCGGGTGGTTATCCGATAACGGCAAATGGTACTACCTTGGAGCAGATGGTGTCATGAATACCGGCTGGATCCAAGATAATGGCAAATGGTACTACCTTGGTGCAAATGGTGCCATGAAGACCGGCTGGATCCAGGTTAAGGGCAAGTGGTATTACCTTGGTGCAAATGGTGCCATGAAAACCGGCTGGATCCTGGATAAAGGCACCTGGTACTATCTCAGGAAAGACGGTTCTATGGCAGAAAGCGAGTGGCGGCAGGGCTGCTGGCTCAGCAAAAACGGCAGCTGGAGCTACACTCCACGCGCATCCTGGCACAGGGATTCAAAGGGCTGGTGGTATGAAGACACCTCAGGATGGTATGCAGTGAATTCCACTTATCTTATCGACGGAGTAAGTTATTCATTTGATGCAAAAGGATATTGTGTGAATCCGTAAAAAAAAGCCGATCCTGCCGATGATTATCCATGAGTAATAAATACAGAAGAGGTGCCTTCCGCATTGGAAAGCACCTCTTTTGTTTCGGAATATGAACAATCAATATCCCACTACCGGACTCCATTCAGAAGAGCAACCCTTCCCCTTTTTTTCTCCACACTTCTCTGTGGAGCTTTGGATGCCATGATCCGATAATAAGTAATCAGGTTCATCAGCATTGCTCCGGTCCAGGCTGCAATTTCCGCATACGCCGTTGCCTTAAAGCCGATGGATCCCATGAAAAATGCGATCACTAATGTACGCATGAGCATTTCCAGGATTCCCGAGAACATGGGAAGCACCGGGAAGCCCATCCCCTGTACCGCACTCCGGTACACAAAAAGTACATCAACAAAGATCAATGCCACACCGGTCATGGGCAGATACATTTCCGCAAGCTGTATGGCTTCTTCGCCATCCAGAAGGAAGGTTGCCAGCTGGTGCGAGAAGAATACCATGACACTTCCCAGAAGGATGTACGCGGCAAAAGCTACCCTGAGGCAGACCCGAAGCCCTTCCCTGATCCTCTGGAAATCCTTTGCCCCGTAATTCTGGCTGGTGTAGGCGCTCATGGCATTTCCTACCGTAAAGGCCGGGTTCATAAAGAGGTTGTTATATTTCCCGCATACGGAATAGGCGCTGGTGTAAACCACGCCGTATCCATTCACAAAAAACTGCACCACCATGCATCCAATGGCCGTGATGGAATTCATAAAAGCCATGGGAAGACCATTTTTCAGCAGTCCCGTATACATGGAACGCTCATTGTGGAAATCCTCCCTTTTAAGGCGGATCAGTTCGATGCGGCGAAGCCGGCGGACACAGAACAAGGTCGAAATCACCTGTGAGATCACCGTTGCGATAGCTGCTCCTTCCACACCTGTATGGAGAACAAAAATGAAGAAAGAGTCCAGGCCCAGATTCGCCACAGAGGATACCAGAATGGCGATCAGAGGTGTTTTGCTGTCTCCCAGAGACCGCAGCATACCGGAGGTTACATTATAGGCAATGGCCGCCGAAAGACCGCCGAATACGATCCAGCCGTACTTCAGGCTGTCATCCATGATCACCTCATCGGTCCGAAGAAGCCGCAATGCTGCCGGAAGCAGAAGCATACTGATCAGCGTAAGGCCAACCGCTATCACAACCGCAAGCTGGATCGTGGAGGCGATGGTCCTGCGCATCCTTCCGTATTCCTTTGCTCCGAAGCTCTGGGCGATCATGATCCCGAAGCCGTTGGAAAGGCCCAGTGAGAAGCCCACGATCAGGAAGAAAAGCGAACCCATATTTCCAACCGCTGCAAGCGCATTGTCTCCCAGACCCTTTCCGACGATCAGCGTATCCACAAAGTTGTAGAGCTGCTGTAACATACTGGTCAGAAGCAGGGGCCAGAAGAAGCCCAGGATCAGCCGGGTCGGATTCCCCTTAGTAAAATCCGATATCTGTTTTTTCTTTTTAACTGCTGTATTTTCCAAAGTAAAAACGTCCTTTCAGCATCATCAAATGTTGCATCGTTTTTATCACTTTCTCATTCATTTGTTTTACAAATTCTTTATTTCTTTTATAATTTTATGGCATGATATTGGCAGACATGGTAGAATAGAAAAAAGACCGATATTCAGACCGGAAAAGTGACCGGAAAAAGCTCGCAGTATATAGAAGAGAAAGGTTCGGGGGGAAGGGATTTCCATGAATACAAACAGGGAGCTGGATTACAGACTGTATCTGCAGCGGGATGAGGAATTTGTCCGGACGGATGTCCGCAAGGAATTCTCGCGTTACGAAGTGATCATGGCCGGAGATACGGAAACCGTAAAAAAGAATTATGATGAGGTACGTAAGGATTTCTTTGCCGGAAAGGGTGTCTTGTCGCAGAATCCCCTCCGCAACAGTATCTACCATCTGGTGGTTTCTCTCGGAGTCATTGCCCGGATGTGTGTGGAAAATGGGTTGCCGCACACCGAAGCCTATACCATCAGTGACATTTATATCCAGAGGGCCGATGTGGCCAAATCCGTAGATGAGGTATTGGATCTGATCGGTCAGGCCCAGATGGACTATTCGGAAAGGATGCGGAAGCTGCATCGCAAGGCCGGCTCCTATTCTCTGTATGTCCGGCACGCCATTGATTATATCTATGATCATCTTCATCAGCCTTTGAAGATGGAAGAGCTTGCCCAAGTGGAGGGTCTGAGTCCCGGCTACTTCTCCAAGCTTTTTGCCAAGGAGGTAGGAACGACGGTAAAGGCCTATATCCTGTCCGTCAAGATCCAGACCGCCGGAAATATGCTGGGAAACCGGGATCTGTCGATCTCCGATATTGCTTACTCACTGGGTTTTTCCTCACAAAGTGCTTTCACGACTGCCTTCAAGAAGCTGATGGGTCAGACGCCGGCAGAATTCAGGAATCGGATGGATTATATCAAGTTTTGAAAAACCACCGGGATGCTCTCCCGGTGGTTTTTCATGTCTTGCCCCCGTTTTATGAAGGTACTTTGTAAAAGCGCGTTATGAAGGATAAGATCCTATATTCTTGCAACTCCGCTCTTTCTTGCGGCCTCGGCAACCGCTGCTGCTACAGCGGGTCCTACACGGTCATCGAATGCCTTGGGGATGATGTAATCCGCAGAAAGTTCATCGTCGGAAATGAGTCCTGCCAGAGCCTGCGCAGCCGCCATCTTCATCTCCTCATTGATGTCCTTTGCACGGACATCGAAGGTACCGCGGAAGATGCCGGGGAAAGCAAGGACGTTATTGATCTGATTCGGGAAATCACTGCGTCCCGTGGCGATCACTGCTGCACCGCCTGCCTTTGCATCATCGGGGAAGATCTCCGGTGTGGGATTGGCGCAGGCGAATACGATGGCATCCCGGTTCATGGTCTTTACCATCTCCGTAGTCACGGTACCGGGAGCGGAAACGCCGATGAAGATATCCGCGCCAACAAGCATATCCGCCAGACTGCCGGCCTTCTTCTCGAGGTTGGTGGAGAGCGCCATTTCTTCCTTGATCCAGTTAAGACCGTCTCTTCCCTGGTAAATGGCACCCTTACGGTCGCACATGGTGATATTTTTAAATCCTGCACTGAGCAGCAGCTTCACAATGGAGACAGCCGCCGCACCTGCACCGGAGGTAACCACCTTCACCTCTTCCTTCTTCTTTCCGACTACCTTCAAAGCGTTGGTGAGTCCCGCCAGAGTGATGACAGCCGTTCCGTGCTGATCATCATGGAAGATGGGGATGTCACATTTTTCCTTCAGCTTCCGCTCGATCTCGAAGCAGCGGGGTGCCGCGATATCCTCCAGATTAATGCCTCCGAAGCTTCCGGAAATGTTATAAACCGTCTCAACAAATTCATCCACGTCCTTTGTCTTCACACAAAGAGGAAATGCATCTACGCCGCCGAAGGATTTGAACAGAACGCACTTTCCTTCCATGACGGGCATTCCCGCCTCAGGTCCGATGTCACCCAGTCCCAGCACTGCGGTACCGTCGGTGATCACCGCACAGAGATTGTGACGACGCGTCAGCTCGTAGCTCTTATCAATATCCTTCTGGATCTCCAGACAGGGCTGTGCCACGCCGGGAGTATAGGCGAGACTGAGATCCTCCTTTGTCTTTACGGGTACGGTTGAGATCACTTCGATCTTGCCCTTCCACTCCCCGTGCAGCCGCAGGGATTCCTTAGCATAATCCATTTTTCATTCCTCCTGTAAAATTAGTTATGCCCCCTCGCGCAAGTTCGGAGGCTCGTCGAGCGTGCGATTCAAAAATCATGATCGCGCCTAAAATGTTGCTAATCCGTCTTTCGAAGAAACAGGACAACCGCCATGTGATAGCCGCTGTCCTGCATACATGCTTTATTTATCTTACACCATCCGGCGGAAGGGTGCAAGGGGATATCCCTTTCCGTTGTACAGACTGACCTTCCCGTAATTGAAGAAACCGTATCTTACTCCGGAAATATCATCCCTTGCCGTAAGAAGCACCTTCTCTCCCTCAATCTCTACATCAGGGACAATCCACTCCTCCGGTGTGATCATTACCTCAAATCCGAAAATATGATCCTCATCCGGTCGTACAAGCTCTTTCCGAAGGTCTATCAGTTCATTTCCCTTCGGATTATTCTTCAGCTCTCCGCAGGTATTCCGGAAGGAAAGCACAACGCTCCCATCCTCCTGCTTTTCTGCCCGGTCAAGCTCCATATGCGGTGCGCCGGCCGGATTGCCGTATATCTTATGCAGAACTTCCCCTGCAGTCCGCTCGCCGGGTGTCTTTTTATCCACCGGATGCACATTATCGAACTCACCACAGTCGATCAGCGGGATCAGCATGGCGCCTTCCGTTTCGGAAACCGCTTCTGCCTGTGCCTCCCGAAGATAAGCCCAGTCTCTCATATCCTCCGTGTTACGGGAAATGAACATGGGAAGCTGCAGGATCACAACCGGAAGCTTATCATCCAGAAAATCCGTCCGGAATTCATCCATCAGCTCCGAAAGAAGCACGCGGTATCCGGAAGCCTTGCCGGAATCCTCTTCCCCCTGATAATAGATGATACCGCGGGAAGCAAAAGGCGCGATCCTTTCCAGCATGGTATGATACAGGCCGCTGGGCCGGAAGGCCGAAGTAAGCCCCTGCGGGGGCGGCCAGGGATAATCTCCCGCTTCCGCGGAAAGCTCCTCCGGTGTAATGTCCGGATTCTTCGCCTTGGCGATCCTCTCTCTTTCCAGGTACTCTTCAACAAGGCGGTTATAATCCAGCAGCTTCCGGTTATATTCCTCCTCGGTCTGTCCCTTTACGGCCTCTGCGAAGATCTCCTGATAGATCCGCCCCTCCGGATATTTCCCGAGTCTTTCCTCGGAGAGCCAGCAGGATATGGAGGTTCCTCCCTGATAGCAATCCACGATGCCAATGGGACATTTCAGTTCCTCATACAGCTTTTTGGCAAAATACCAGGCTACGCCCGACATTTCAAAGAAAGCTCCCTTACGGCAGAGCTTCCACTCCTGATACTTTTCATTCTCCAGGACCGTTTCATCGATCACCGGGGTTTTGATGCATTTAAATGTACGGATCAGCGTGAAATCCGCCTCCTCCAGTTCCTTCGCCCCACCCCGGGCGTTGCGGATCTCGAATTCGATGTTGGACTGACCGTTGTCGATCCAGACTTCGCCAAAGTAGATATCTCCGATCTTCTTCTCGTCCCTTACCGCTCCGTTTTCCGGATCACTTTCGGTAATCGTAAGAGTAAAGGGTCCCCCGGCAGCGTGGGCCGGCAGAGTCAGCACAAAATGCCCACCGGCTGCTTCCTCCCGGGAGGTAACGCCGTCAATGTCTGCGCAGATAACGGCCGCATTCTCCGTCTCTCCGAAGATGCGGATCTCCTTATCCCGCTGAAGCACCATATGTTCCGAAAAAATCGCTGCAAGACGCATGCTTTTATCTCTCCTGTGTACTTTACTTTTGTTTCCCGCCTGTCGCTGCAGGCAAAACGAAAAAACCGGTCTTCGGCGAAAAATGCTTCGCCCCGGAATATCCGCGTGCGCTTATTCCACGCCTACAACGGTACGAAGGAATTCCTCGATCCTCGCCGCGTCCTTCCGATGCGTGACCGGAGAGGGGTGACCGCTGGCCATGCCGTCATGTTCCACATCATGCTCCGGCAGTTCCAGTCCGTATACATCTGTCATACCCGCCGCCTTCACCCGGTCGATCACCTCCTGTACGAAGGGATAGATCCCCGGTGCCAACGTACCAAGCACACATACGATCTTCGCTTTGGGAAATGCGATCCGAAGGGTATAAAGAAAGCTCTCATATCTGCTCTTGAAGCCCCCCAGAATATTTCCTGCCTTATCCGCCCATATCGGTCCGGAATCATTGGTTCCCAGATTGACGATCACATAGTCCGGCTGAAACCGGCTGTAATCCTCTCGGGTCTCCTTATCGACAAACCAGTTAGTGTAAGGGAATTCCCGGGGCAGGATATTTTCAGGATCACCCGTATATTCCACAAACATGCCATGCCCTGACACGGATACCCATTCTGCATTCCAGTCCATGCTCTTCGCCAGGATACCGGCGTAGCTCAGTTCCCCATCCTCATCGCGGATGGTATACTCACTGTCCGGTTCCCCCAGCACGCCATACCCGCAGGTGATGGAATCGCCGATGAAAAGGGCTTTCGTACGGGTATCCTCCGGTACCGGCAAAAGCTCCCCCTCAATGGCAAGCTCCGGAAAACCCACGTAGGACATGCCTGCTTCCGTAATCTTTACAACCCGCAGGGTATGTTCCTCCTTCTGCTCCGACTCGTAGAGCACAACCTCCTGCTCCGTTCCCATCAGAACCTCTTCCTTAACGGCTTCACCGTCCAGGTAGATCCGAAGCCCCGGAGCATTGATCAGGTCGTTGTCCGCCGTCCGGAACTGCGCCACCAGTCTGGTACCGTTGAAATGTATCGTGAAGCTGCTGTTGGTATAACCCAGTACCGCCCTGTCTTCCTTCCAGAGTATGCGTCCCTGGAAGTAGATCCTGTCTTTTATTGCTTCTGTTATTTTGATATGGTTCATATCTTTGAATTCCTTTTCTTTGATTATGAGATCCTTCGGTCACTGCGTTCCCTCAGGATGACATCCGCCTGTCACTCTGTGCCATAGAATCTCTTCTGTTCTCAGATCCTTCGGTCACTGCGTTCCCTCAGGATGACATCCGCCTGTCACTCTGAGCCATAGAATCCCTTCTGTTCTCAGACCCTTCAGTCACTGCGTTCCCTCAGGATGACACTCACTCCACGCACCGGAAATGATACAGCATCGATGCCCCGTCTCCCCAGATCCGATCTGCGACAAAGCCTGCATACATCAGTTCCGCGCCTGTAAAGGTGCGTCCGTCCGGCAGTTCATATAACGCATCCTCCCTGAGGCCCCGCAAATACAGCACCTCAGACCGAAGGTTCGCACCGCCCCGCACCTGCACATAGGAAAGCAGCGCCTCTTTCCGATCCGGAGACACATTCATCCACGCACAGGAAGGCCGTCCATTTCCACCCTTTCCAAGTGATGATTCACTCTTCAGCCGGTACAGGTCTCCCTCCCGGATCAGGTCATTATACAGATGATACATCTTTACCTGCTCACGTACTTCAGCCATTTCCTCTTCGGAAAGCTTCGTAATGTCCAGCTCATAGCCGAAGGTCCCGGACAGAGCCACGATCCCGCGGGTTGCAAAGGATGTGGTGCGTCCCACCACGTGGTTGGGACAGATGCTGACATGCGCACCAACACAGGACGGAGGATAAATGAGTGTCGTTCCCTCCTGAATGGCCAGCCGTTCGATGGCATCCGTATCATCCGAGCACCAGATCTGCGGGCTGTAATACAGCATGCCCGGATCAAAACGCGCTCCGCCGCTGGAACAGTTTTCCAGAAGGAGATCCGGGAACTCCCGGAGCAGCCTCTCCTGAAGCTCGTAAACTCCCAGCATATAGCGGTGCAGGATCTCCCCTCCCGCTGTGGACAGGCTTCCGATATCCGTGAGCGGTCGGTTCATGTCCCATTTTACATATTCGATATTGGCGCTGCGGAGAACCTTTGCAACGCTTTCCACCACATAATCCCGCACCTCAGGTCGCGTAAGATCCAGTACAAACTGGCTCCGGCACTCACTTGCCGGACGCCCCGGGATAGCCAGGGCCCAGTCGGGATGGGCCCGATACAGATCGGAATCCGGACTTACCATCTCCGGTTCAAACCAGACACCCAGCTTCATACCCAGTGCATTCACCGCATCCGCCAGTACCTTCATGCCTCCGGGAAGCTTCTCCTCATTGACTACCCAGTCACCCAGAGAGCTGTTATCACTGCTTCTGTGACCGAACCAGCCGTCGTCCATTACCAGCATCTCGATCCCTGCGGATTTGGCTACCCGGGCGATGGTAAGAAGCTTCTCCAGATTAAAATCAAAATATGTCGCTTCCCAGTTATTGATGAGGATCGGGCGTTTTTTATGAAGCCAAGGGCTTCGAATCAGATGCTCTCTAAAAAGCCTGTGAAATGTTCTGCTCATTCCTCCGAAGCCATCCCCGGACCAGGCAAGCAGCACCTCCGGAGCCTGAAAGCTTTCACCCGGCTGCAGTCTCCAGCTGAAATTATAATCCGAAATGCCCATGCCGATCCGCAGCATATCATGCTGGGTACGTTCCACCTCGGCAATAAAGCTTCCGGAGTAAACAAAAGAAAGGCCCAGTACCTCTCCCCTGTCCTCCCCCGCGTCCTCACTGCAGACTGCAAGGAAGGGATGCTCCTGATGGCTGGAGATTCCTCTTTTGGAACCCACCTCTATCCTTCCGTGACCGATAGGCCGACGATCCACCACATGTTCTCTCGCCCAGGATCCGTGCAGAGAGACAATCTCCCTGTTCTCCCAGGGAAGCTCAATGCAGGCACTGAGGACCTTTTCCAGACTGACTTCCGCATTTCCCCGGTTCTCGATCCGCACGCTTCGGACCACCGTGTCCAGGCCACGGAAGATACTGTAGGACAATGTCACAGCAAGACTCAGCGATTTATCCTCCAGCTCGATCTCCAGTGTCTTTATGTCCTCCGGATTTCCGAAGGTCGCCGGAAGTCCCGGAAGCGGACTTTTTCCCTCCGTGATCCTGTGATTACGATAGGTAAGCTCACAGCCGAGAAATCCTTCCGCATTTTTCACTTCCAGAGAATTCGGCCGAAAATCACCCGTCCCACCGAAGCTGTATTCGAAGGGAAAACCGTCCATAAAGGTGCATTTATCCCCCGGTTTCCCTTCCATATAGCTGTATTCCGCTTTCCGGAGCAGTGAATGTCCCGGAACCTGAGGAAGTTTTTTCCCGTAATAGATATGGCCCAGATAGTCTCCTGCGAGACCCATTGCGTATGTGCTGTTTTCCATCTGCAGCACGAAGGTATCCTTCTGATACAGGATATCAAAATCCTTATTCATTGATCATTCCTCCAGGTTTCTTTTTTTGCGGAGATTTTGGCTTGCTTATTCAGAGATCCTTCACCCCTTCAGGATGACAGGTATATTGGTTCCTTCATTTTCTTCAGCTCACTGCGGGCCAAAGGAATGACCATCGCAAAAGAGCAGATATCCGCCACCATCTGAGCCATTTCCACACCCTGCAGGTCAAGGAAAATCGGCAGGATCAATATAGCCGGGATAAAGAAGATTCCATTCCGTGCCATGGCCGTTATGGATGCCTTCACGCCTTTTCCGATGGACTGCAGCATCATATTGGTCAGAAAGACCGTAGTCAGAAGGGGCAACGCCGAAGCCTGATAGCGAAGCGCCGCAGCCCCCACCTCTACCACCTCCGGATCATCCCGGAAGATGGAAATGATCTGTGGTGCAAACACAAGTAAAACGGCGGATAGGATCGTCAGAAATACCGTGCCCCATCGGAGACAGAAGAAATATCCTTCCCGCACCCTTTCCTTTCTGTTGGCTCCGTAACAGAAAGAACAGACAGGCTGGTAGCCCTGTCCGAAGCCGATAACGGCGGAAGCCACCAGCATCAATACACGGGTTACAATGGACATTCCCGCGATCGCCGCCTCCGCGCCGTACTCTCCCGCTGCCCTGTTCAGCAGTATGGTGGCTACAGCTGCCAGACCCTGCCGAAACAGAGAAGGGATCCCGCCGTTGATGATCTGGCCTACATTATAGCCATTGATATGTACATTTCCAAAGTGAAGCCGCAGATTCTCACCTCTCCGGCTGCCCACCAGAAGGATGATAAATCCGATGATCTGACCACTTACCGTAGCGATGGCCGCCCCAACTACGCCCATGTCCATTCCCAGGATCAGCACCGGATCCAGGATGACGTTCACGATGGCGCCGGACATCAGTCCTACCATGGCATATACCGCGCTTCCCTGAAAGCGCAGCTGGTTATTGACTACAAACTGCCCCATCATGAAGGGGGCACCCACAAGAATAATCCGGGCATAATCCACCGTCAGTGACAGGGTTTCCTCCGTCACATCGGAGGATGCGAGGAATTTCGTGATGGGATGAATGGCAAGATTTCCCACCAGGAGAACGACGGTGCCGAAGATCAGTGCCAGAGCAAAGCCTGTCGCCGCCATCTCCGAAGCTTCCTTCTTTTTGCCTGCCCCCAGCATACGCGCCAGTGTATTACCGGATCCGTGTCCGAACATAAATCCCAGCGCCTGGATAATGGCCATCAGAGGAAAAACGATCCCCACCGCCGCGGTTGCCATAGTCCCTTTTTCGGGAATCTGCGCCACGAAGTAGGTGTCCGCCATATTGTACAGTCCGGTCACCAGCATGCTGATGATGGTCGGAATGGCAAGGCGCGTGATCAGCTTCGGAACAGGTGTCTCCGTCATCATTGTATAACGGTCCATATCCTTTTTCACGCACTGTCACCTCCTTCCAGCTGTCATTTTTACGTCCGGCTGCACTTCGTCTCATTCCGCAGGATACAAATATTCTCCCGGCTTCTGAAATGCCAAAATCGGCATTCCCATTTTCCCCTTATCCGGGCCACTCTGAGATGCCGGAGTTTCCCCCGGCAGTCATTCATTTGTGGTCATGGATAAGGGGTTTGCAGGGAACACCGATACTACCGAATTCCGATCTCTGTATCGTCACTGCGTACAAGACTGTATTCTTTGATATAGTTTACGATATCATCCACCTGGGTGAAAGCCAATCCCACGTAGCTGTCCGCACATCCGTAGTAAAGGGCGATGCGTCCGGTCTCGGGATCATGCACGGTTGCGCAGGGGAAGGTTACATTTCCGACAAAACCTCTCTCCTCGTACCACTCCTCCGGTGTAAGCAGGAAGTTCTGGCAGCGATACTTCACAACAGACGGATTATCGATATCCAGGATCGCGCCGCCGATGGAGTAAACGTAACCATTGCAGGTGCCTGCCACGCCATGATAGAACATAAGCCATCCCTCTGTGGTCTCGATGGGGGCTGCGCCGCCGCCGATCTTCAGAGACTCCCACCACTCTGAGCAGCGTCCCATTACGTGGCGATGCTTGCCCCAATAAGTAAGATCCGGGCTTTCAGACAGGAAAATGTCGCCAAAGGGTGTATGTCCGCTGTCCGAAGGACGGCTGAGCATTACATAGTTGCCATTGATCCGCCGCGGGAAGAGCACCGCATTCCGGTTAAAGGGAATGAAGGGGTTATCCAGACGGGTAAAGGTCTTGAAATCCTTTGTCTTCGCCAGACCGATGGACGCTCCATAGAAGTCCTGACACCACATGGTGTAATAGGTATCCTCCACCTTT
Organism: Eubacterium sp.; assembly: GCA_017541035.1. Taxonomy (GTDB): domain Bacteria; phylum Bacillota; class Clostridia; order Lachnospirales; family Lachnospiraceae; genus Eubacterium_Q. Next base: position 48,823 of record JAFXZW010000052.1, read on the forward strand.
ACCAGGCGGGGATCATAAGCATAAATGGGCTGGAACGGTTCCCCCTTTTCATTAACAAAATGGATCTTCTCTTCTTCAAAATCCCAGTGAATACCGTCCTCGCTGCGTCCGAAATAGATCATGGACACGCCGTTTCGCTGCTCGCCCCGGAAAACTCCGACATATTTCCCTTCAAAGGGAACCACCGCACTGTTAAAAATGCGGGCCACATCCTTGATGGGATTCCTGCCGATGATGGGATTCTCGTTATATCTCCAGATGGGTGCATCCTTCAGTCCTTCCGGCTTCTCCTGCCAGGGAATATTCGGAAGCGGATCACAATTTAAGATCTGTACCTTGGACATGATATTTCTCCTTATTTAACGTTATTAATGATTCAAATTCTTCAACCCGGTGCTCCGTCATTGTTCTCCCTCACCGGGATTTTCTGCGGTGTTCTCGCTCACCGCTGCATCGGATCTTACGATCCTGAGGGGTGTCACATCTTCTGCCGGCGTCTCGTCGTTCGTTTCGCCCCAATACCAGGCATCATAACCGGGCTCACCCTTTTCCGGGCGTTTCATGAACCGTCGCATGACATATTCCATGGGAAATGTCAGCAGATACAGGTAAAGACCGGGGAAGACCACAATGGCCCAGGGCAGGATCCATATTCCGATCACCATTATGATAAAGACCAGAAGGATTGCAACCGTAATGGGCAGAAAACGGAACGCTGCGTAAGCGGACATTTTGAAAAGCTGATAATTCTTCTTCGTAAACCGGGACAGGAATGGTGCAAAATAGCATACACAGGCCAGGAAGAGGAAGCTCACTCCCGCCAGAATGATGAACAGGCTGTCATTCAGCTTGCTCCGGTTGTTCCAGACATAGTAAATGTCCAGGATCAGGACGAAGATCACAATAAGGAAAATGAATGTGGGAATCAGAGATTGCTTCACATTTGTTTTGAAGCTATGCCAGAATCCCCTGAAAAGATACCCTGTTTTAAAGCGCACTGTTTTCGACATGGTGTAATAGGCAGCCGTAGTGGCCGCTCCGATGGTGACCAGCGGAAGACAGGCCAGAAACCACATAATTCCGATCACCAGAATATCAAAAAGGGTGCTCATGGTTTTGTAAAGATTTCCATCCGGTGAGAACATGGGCTCCTCATTTCCTTACCGTTTTTCTCCGAAGTTGCCTTTTTCAGCGCTTTTTTCGGAGTTTTCGGGTAAAAGAATAGCCTACGCCTCACCTTTTGGTCAGCGTAGGCTATTCCTGATTATCGTGTTATCACACAAGCTCACACATGGCTTTACTTGAACATATTGTCCAGAGCTGTCTGCACAAGCTGCTTATTCGTCTCCTGGAACTGAGCTGCTGTCTGCTCACCCTTCAGAAGAAGCGGGAACTGATAGTCAACACCGATTGCGTTCCAGAGGTCAACACCGGTCTTCTCGCCGCAATAGTACATTACATCGTAGTTAGCCTCGGTCAGAGCGTTGTTATGCCACCAGTCATTTACATAGTCTCTCTGTTCAAAATCATCACCGTAGTAATCCTTGTAATCCTGGAATACACAGTATACAAGATACGGATCCTCAACACCCTTTGCGATGAAGTATGCAGCGCCGGATGCAGAGTTCTTACGTGCGTTGGTGTCCTTATTTCCGGACGGTCCGATGGGCATCGGGCACCAGATCTCTTCAAGACCTGCATCAGCATCCTTGTTGGAGTCAACGATCCATGCCTGGCTGAACCAGCATGCTACGCTGCCGTTGATATAGCAGTTCTGGTTGTCATTCCAGTCATCCTCGTTCCAGGGTCTTGCAACATGGTCAACATTGTACATGTTGTAGATGAAATCAAGAGTCTCGCCAACTTCCTTGCTGGAAAGATTTTCCTTATCGGAGGAAGCTACTGCGGTACCGTTACTCATGTTCAGATACTCAAACAGCCAGTCATAACGGGAACCGAAACCGTATACATCCGTTACGCCATCGCCATCGGAATCCTTGGTCAGTTTAATAAGATATTCTCTCCACTTGTCCCATGTCCACTCGCCTCTTGCATAGAGGTCGTTGGGATTCTCCAAACCGGCGTCGTCCAGCATCTTCTTGTTGAAGGAAAGTACATAGGAGGAACCGGGAACGGACTCACCACCTACGGGAAGCATAAAGTAGGTACCCTTCAGGCCGTTGATGTTAATGGTGGTCAGATAATTCTGGTTGGTCAGAATATCTGCATCAGCCGGAAGAACCTCTTCCAGATTGGTTGCGTATCCGTTAGCTACTGCCGGGATACCGAATGCAGGCTCTGTCAGATAAATGTCGCAGTCCGGCTTACCTGCCAGTACGGAGGTATTGATGGATTCCTGAACTCCGTCGTAGGTCAGGTTTACATACTCGATCCGTACATTGTACTTCTCTTCTACACGCTTCAGAGCGTCAAAATTCTTCTGTGCCAGTTCCTCATCGGATACAGACGGATCATCGTGGATATCCTTATGGGTACTGTCATAATAAATGTCATACCAGGTACCGATCTTAATCGTTCTCGGCTCGGAGCCCTCATGTCTCGGAGTCTTTGTCTCGGAAGCAGCCTGTGTATTATCTGCTGTTGTATCCTTAGACGCTGCTGTAGAGCCGCCCTCGGTGTTGCCGGAAGCTGCTGTTGTCGATGTATTGGAACCACCGCATGCTGCCATGCTGAGTGCCATCGCGCCGGTAAGGGCGATTGCTGCCAGCTTTTTGATCTTTCTCATTGTTTTATTATCCTCCTTATTTCTCTCATGCCGGTGAGAACCGGGAGCCTTTCCCGGTTCTCACCGTCTTTTTTGAAGTAAAAGATCACTATTATTTAACGATACCGATGGATGCGCTGTTGACTGTCCATGCGCTGGAAGCCTCGAACTGGATACGTCCGCCCCACTTGGATACGTCATCACCACACTGCTCTGCGATCATCTCGTAAGAGATCTGGCAATGTGAGCCGTCGAACAGTGCATAACCCTGTCCGGAACCATCAAAGTCGCCAACACCTACACGTTTCCAACCTGCTTCGGAATCCGGCATTACGATCCAGATCTCGCCGGTCTCGGATGCATAGTTGATATCAATTACAGAACCGGGTACCAGAGCCGCCTTCATCTCATCTGTCAGCTCAATGCCGTCCTGTGCCCAACCATCACCCTTGACACCATTTGCACCAAGGTCTACATGGCTGTTTGCTGCAGTAAACTCAGCCGCCTTACCGACACGCACACCGTAAACTTCCCATGCACCGTCGGATTCGCACTGAATCTGAGATCCCCAGGTGGAGATATCATCACCGCAATACTGTGCGATCATTTCATACGGAATATATGCCTTGCTGCCATCTGCTACGATGTAACCCTGACCGGAACCGTCATAATCACCGACACCGACACGCATCCAGCCTGCAGCTGCCTCGTTCATAACGATCCACATATGTCCGGTCTCGGACTTGTAGCTAACCTCGATCATGGAACCGGGAACCAGCTTCTCCTTAACCGCATCGGTCAGAGGAGCACCTGCCTGTGCCCATGCATCGCCCTTTACTGCGAATCCGTCATAGTTAACAGCCTGAACCAGAGCATAGCTCGGAGCTGCCATACCAACCTTCACGGAGGATACGGACCAGTCACCGTCAGACTCGCACTGGAAGCCGCTGCCCCATGTTCCTACATCCTCGCCGCATACTGCTGCGATCTGCTCGTAGGTTACCTGAGCGATGGTCTTCGCATTGTTTACTCTTGCATACTGCTGTCCGGAGCCGTCTGCATCACCAACGCCTACGCGCATCCAGCCTGCAGCGGACTCATTCATAACTACCCACATATTACCGGTAGTGGACTGGAACTCGATCTCAATTACGGAGCCGGGAACCAGAGCTGCCTTGATTTCATCGGTAAATGCTACGCCTGCCTGTGCCCATGCACCGCCGGATACCTGATAGCCTTCCCAGTTAACGGCCTTGGTGATGCCAAGGAGGTTAGCTCTGTCAGATGCTGCGGAGAAGCCTGCCGGATTTCCGAACTCAGCATTTGTATCTGCTGTAAGTGTCTTGCCTTCCTTGTCCAGGAACGCAATATTGTCGATCCACAGATGAGACGGGGTTGTCTTGGAGTTATCTGTCTCTTTGGAAAGGATCACATAGTTATCCTTTCCGGCAATGAATCCTGCTCCGCTTACATCAAACTTTGCGACCTTCGGATTTGCAGAATCAACGTATACGGACCAGTTACCGGCCTTTACTTCCTTGTTGTCCTCACCGGTGTAGCAGTACAGTGTACCACTGGAAGCTGCAAACTTATCGGGATTCTCGGTACCCATTTCAATGCGGATCTCAGCCAGATCACCGACCTTGTCACCCAGCAGTGCGGATACGTTGATACCGACAAACATGTTCTTGCCTTCAACATTTGTTACCTTCAGTGCCTTGGAGCCGTTGAAGTCCCCGACAGAGAGTTCAGACTTGTCAGCGCCGCCCTTTTCGGAATTAACCTTTACGAAGGCAAACTTGCCGTCTTCAAAGTCAACGCTGGGAGTAACTGCTTCCTCTACCGGTTTCTCGGTAACAGCTTCTGTCTTTGCTTCCGTTGAGGGAGCTTCCGTGCTGGCTGCCTGTGTAGAGCTTGCCGTTGTTCCGGCCGCTGTCGTTCCGGATTCGGAATTACCGCAGGCTGCGAAGGAAGTTACCATCATCGCGGATGCCAGTGCGATGGTTGCCAGTTTTCTCTTCTTCACTTTTCTTTCCTCCTCTTTTTGAAAAGTCCTCGTGAAATGTAAATCGCTTTACATTTTTCCATGAGTTAATTTTATAATAAAATTTGCTAAAATGCAACTTTACTATTGTATTTTTTTACTTAAATTTTTATTACATTTTTATTTCATTAATTAGAGATTCTTACCGGTTTGCAAATCGCTTTTTATCCAACGATACCTGAGCGTTCCACGCCTTCAATAAACTGCTTCTGCAAAGCGACGTAAATGATCACAAGCGGCAGCATAACGAGGATGATACCGGCATCCATGTAAAGCTGAAGGATGTTGGGATCATAGATCCGGTATACATTTCCGACCGTACTCGCCAGGGTTGCGATACGCTTCGACAGGAGCACGGAATCGCTGATGTTAAAGAGCTTCGCATAAAAGGTGTCATTGTACTGCCATACCAGCGAGAAGATGGCAACCGTGATAGCAGCAGGCGTTGCATTCCGGAGCATGATCCGGAAGTAGGTATGCCATACGCCGCAGCCGTCCACATAGGCGGCCTCTTCGATCTCCTTCGGAAGTCCCCGGAAGAACTGGTTGAAGATGTATATGTACAATCCGGACCTTAGCCCGCAGGCCAGGAAGGTCATAATGTACATGGGCCACACCGTTCCCAGAAGGTTCGGACTCTTCCCCATGATCAGACTCAGGATCCCGAAAACATCAAAGTTTGCAAAGGTCATGTACAGCGGGAGCATGATGGTATGGGTCGGAATGACGATCATAACAACCACGAAGGCAAAGAGCACCTTCTTCAGCGGGAAGTCATACCGTGCAAAGCCGTAGCCCACCATGGAGCACATCAGCACCTGAATGATCATAAGTGTCAGCGAGTACACGATGGTACTTGTGGCTGTTGTCGTATAATTCAATGTCTTATATGCGATCTCGTAACGTTCCATGGTCGGATTCTGCGGGATCATATACACCATGGTGTTGTAATTATCCGCATCCGAGAAGAAGGAGCGCGCCAGAATGCCCAGCACCGGTCCGAGGATCACATACGCAATACCGATCAGAACCACCCAGCGGAAGAGGCCCAGGATAAATCCCTTGACACCTTCGGTGATCTTGCTCTTTGTATTGACATCCATTTTCTTTAAATGAAAGCCCTTCGGATTCACGGGAACAAGCTCGTCATTTTCTTCTTTTTTCTTCACGGCTTTTTCTACCGCTTTTTCGACTGCTTTTTCCGCTGCCTCTCCGTCTGCTTTCTTTGTAGCTTCTGCAGCTTTTTCCATGTCATGATCACCTCCTTCCGCTAGTTATAGTAGAACGTTCGTTTTTGTATGAACCTCACCACAATGGCCAGTATCGCGCACGTTATCACCGTGGATATGATGGACATAGTGGAACTGAGTCCGTAATTTTTTTCCGAAAAGGCTGTGTTGTACGCCAGCGTAACGACCTCCGAGTTGACGAAGCTGTCCACCACTGTATAGACCACGACTGTAATGATATGTGGCATAACCATGGGGAAGGTCACCTTCCAGAAGGTTTCATACGCCGTTGCTCCTTCGATCTTCGCAACCTCATACATGGAGCCGGGTATGGATTGCAGGGCTGCGATGAAAATGATGATCTGCACACCGGAAGCATTGATGATGTCGCTGATCCGGCCGACCGCTCCCACCACGTATTCAACCAGTCCCATGGGAAGACCGAGGTTAGAGAACATCTGAATGTAATACTCGATGCTGACACCGGAGCTGGCAGCTTCGGCTACCTCCGCGCCGGCAGAGGAAAGACCGCCCATCATCATGCTGGCCGACACTTTCATGGCTGCCAGGATCGCCTCGGAATTGAGGATGACCGGCAGGAAGAAGATAGCCCGGATCAGCGTTCTTCCCTTAAACTTCCGATTCAGCAGCATAGCTACCATCAGGGAGAAGAATGTGATCAGCGGAACATCGATCAGCATATCTCCGACTGAAGTAGTCAGGACCTGCTTGAAGGAACCATGCGCCCGGAAGGCGTAGAGGAAGTTATCCAACCCCACATAGTCCAGCGTATAGCCGCCGCCCGGAGCAACCGTAAGATCCGAAAGGGAGAACTGTACGGTCATAATCAGGCTGCGCAGATAGAACCACAGGAAACCGATCAGCCACGGAACGATGAAGAGGAAGCCCTTTGCGGATCTCTTACGGGACAGAGTCAGTTTATGTTTTTTCTTTTTCTCTCCCATGTCATCCTCCAATCACGTAGCTCTTCGGCTGAACCGAAACGCCGTCAACGCTTACGCTTTCATCAGTATGGTTCACATAGATCTTCACCCCGTTGCTGTAGGTGGTTACGGATACACCGGCCTGCACATTCTTAAACTCGGTCATTTTTGCGCCGCTCACCTTTGACAGGGCCTCATTTGTCTTTTTCCAGATCTCAACCGCCGTATCCTTCCAGCTGTCATAGGTGGTGGAATAGAACTTGTTGAGTCCGGTCATCTTCATTTCCGTTGCTTTATCCCCTGTGAAGATGAAATGCGGGGATGCCCCGGTTTCTACCAGCGTAAGGACGATTTCATTCGTATCCGTGGTATTCCCCAGATTGATCGCACTGCCGGAATAATCGATACAGCCATGGATCAGCATCTGGTAGAAGGGAACCGATTCATCGATTGCATAGTAGTCATTGTCTGAAAGCGGAGCATTGATGATGTCATTGGCATACGCGAAGCTGTAATCATTTCCGTCATTCACCATGATCTTCTTGCCCGTATCCATCATCTTTTGGAACTGGGCAAGCACTACCTGGAGGGCCGCCTCGCGGTTGATCACATTTGTGCGGCGTTTATCTGACTGAAGCACGCTTCCCAGATCACGCAGCGATATGCCGCCGATATCATAATCCCTGATCTTGTCAGCAAAGCTCTCTGTATAACGTACCAGGAACTTGGGAGAGATCAGATAGTAAATATTCTCGTCATATCCGAAGCTGGCTGTCTGGCGGAGTGTTACGGGGCTCACCTCCCCGAATTCGCCTACATAACCGGTACCATAGTAGCGGGAGCTTTCATTTCCCACCGAGTAGCGGCTGCTCACCTCAGATACCTTCTGGAAAGCACAGTCCACATAAACCGTACCGCCCATGGAGGAAAGCTTTTTGGAGAGATCCTCCAGATCCGACTTTCCGCCCAGCTTGCCGGGAACCTTGATCTTCCCCAGAGTATCATGATAATATCCGCCTCCGGACCAGCCCTGCAGGTTCATCACCTGATTCGTGACGCCTTTGTCAGCCAGATCCTCTGCGATCTTCCCGGCATCCTCAAAGGTAGTCATCGCTGCGAGACCGCGATACTGGGTTCCCAGGAAATACTTGGTTTCTTCCAAGCCGCTGATCACATCATAGTAAAGCTTGATGTTGCCCGTCTCCTCATTTCCTGCTTTCAGACGGCCTTCACTGATCAGACGGTCGCGGTAATAACCTGCCGCTGCCGAGTAGCTGGCCTTATCTTCCGTAAGGAAGGTATAGCGCATTGTCAGCGGCACGTCGTAGTAATTGGTTTCCACGATGGGAAGATCCGCTTCGGAACCCGTGGTACCGAACATGGACAGCGTATCATTCCCTCTCACCGTAAAGGTGGTATATACATTGTTATACTCATTGACATCTCCGGAAATCTGTGCCGAAACATTGGCCAGAGACGCACCGGATTCAATGGTTGCCAGGATCGCCGATTTTTCACGGAAGATTCCGTAGAGGGACAGCTTCGCGTTCTGAGTGATCTCACGAACCGTATAATCAGCCACCATGGGATCCAGACCGTAAATGTATTCGGAGTAGTCATTTCCGGAACGGATCCTGCCCTTGCCGTTGTTGAAATAGATCAGGGATCCGGTGCCGTTGGGTACCAGCATATATCCCTGTTCATCCTTTCCGGCCGCGCCGAAGTAATTCAGCATCTGGATATCATGGATTGCACCGCCGCCATTTTCCTTAACGCCCTTCATGTAAACCGTCGCCTCAAGGTAATCGTCCTTGATGGTGTAATCAATGGGTACTGTGAAGGTGATGGGTACTGCGTCCTCAACGTCCGCATTTTCCATCTCCCGTTCATAGTCTTCCTTGGTGAAGCCCGCCTGGGTAAAATATTCATTCAGACGGCGAAGCTCCGCCACACCCTTCTGGGTATTCTCCAGCATGACCAGAATATCGTCACCCTTGTCGCTCTGGACAAATTTCTTCTTAGCATACTTGGCATCCTGCGGATCCAGCTGAGCCAGGATATTATCCAGAGTTTCCTGGCGAATGTAGATCGGTACGATACCGGTGGAAGCCGTGGTATCACCGAAGGTGAAAATGACCCGTACCCCGTTTTCGATCGTCTTCATTTCCATCTGGCCGTAAGCTACCGCCTGACTGCAGGAATCAAAGGTATTTTCAATCCGCTGGGTGTTGTAATAGTCTATGATCAGCTGGCTCTTCATGTAATTCTTGTTAACATTATTCGCGATACCGTCCGTATCCGCTCCCGGAGGATTGGAGTAAACGGTTTCACCGTTCCGCTTATCATAAACCGCTATATTACCGGTTTCCGTCTGAACGTACAGCTTCAGAGTATCGCCTTCGGCTGCCAGCTTGTAGCCCTCCACGGAGGGAGAATCATCGGAAATCGCCTTGAAATCCTGCACTTCCTCGTTATAGGTATAGCTCTTGACATAGTCCCTGTAGTGATTGTAGAAGTTATACCGTATCAGATAGTAGGTAAGATATGCGCCCGCGATCAGGATTACGGCGAGGATCAGATAGATCACCCATTTGCTGACCTTCTTCCTCTTCTTCTTCAGATTCAGTTCCTTGAGGGCTTTCTTTTGTTCTTTCGTCTTTGCCATGTCAGCCCTCCTTTACGCCCGGAACATCAGTTCCTGGTAGATACTGCGCAGGAAGCTGTATACCTGATTCACAAGATCGACAAGGAGCAGAAGGATGAAGATGATGATCAGCAGAGCCACAATGGTAAGGAAGATCGTGATGATGGTCTTTCCCAATGTGAAGCTATGTACCGTCATGATCCCTATCAGCATCATGAAAAGGGTGTAGGCAATGCCGATACCGCAGATCATGGTGTAGAAAGCCGCTTCATCCTTTGATACGAACTGGGAAAAGAGGGTTCCAATCAGGATACATACCGTAGCCGGTATGGTAGAATATCCGACTGCGATGATAATGTCCTTCAGCCGTCCCTTTCCATCCATCAGACAGGTGATGGACCAGTTGCTGACACAGATCAGGACAAAGAAAAGGAGAACCGTGAACAGCTCGCTGATGGAATTAACCTCCCGGGGATCAATGGAATTTACAACAAAGCCTGCAGAGATCCGGTTGATGGACCATGCGATCGAAAAGAGGACCACAAGGATCAGAGCAATCGGCACGCTCCCCCTCTCCCTGTGCCGGATCTCATAGTATCCATCGGCAGGATGACTGACTGTATAAAGCATAAATTTCCATTTATCTTTCGATAAAAGCTGTTTCATTACAGCAGTCCCTCCTCTCTCTTCTTTCCTTTCTTCTTATTCCGTATCCTCTTCCAGACGATCAACGCTATGATCAGAATGATCAAACCCGTCATGAACCAGCCAAGATTGTCAGCCAGGATCTGGTTCCTGTAACGTTTGAAAGCGATGGAATAATACTTCTTGTTCATGCCAAGCTCGAAATAATGCATGGCCGTTTTATTATCGCCTGCAGTAAGGTAAGCCTTTCCGATACCGTTATTTGCAAGCTCGTTATTCTCATCCAGCTGCAATACAGCCTGCCATTTCTCGATAGCCTGTGTCTCATCTCCGTCAAACCGGAGACCCACTGCGTCATTGATCAGCGCGCCGTAATTCGTCTCCCGGAATTTCAGAATGGAATTCCGTCCCGCATCCAGCACGATGATCTCATCTTCAATTGCCTCGATCGCCGCGGGTGTCTGGAAGGTCCCCTTCTGAAGGCCGATGCCGCCGAAGATGTACAGGAGATTTCCTTCCTTGTCATAGGTGAAGATACGTCCGCGCTTCCGGTCCAGCAGGGAGTATTTTCCCTTGTCCCGATATACCACATCCACGATCTCGGAGGGTCCGCTGTAATCACCGTACTTACCGATGCGGATGTCGCCGCCTACATTTCCGTTCTCACCCTTTTGGATCACGTCCTTACCCTGGGGATTCAGCCGGCGCACTGCCTGTTTGCCGTCGGAATCGATATTGGAGGCATAAATGAAACCGCCGCTGTCTACATCAATTCCCGTAAATTCCGTGGGAATATAAAGCTGCGTATTCGACCGTTCCTCCTTGGAAGCGAAACGTCGCCAGAACTTCTCCCACAAAGAGATCTTTACTTCAATGGTTCCGAAATATCCGGAGAATTCACCATTTGCCTCGAAGACCAGGATACCCTCGAAAGCGCCCTTGCTGATCACGTAGATACGATCTGCATAATCAACGGTTACCTTCAGGGGAATGAAGACAAAATTATCCTCCAGGATCTCCGACTTCGGCTCATTGACGATCTGAATGAATTCACCCTCGGGAGTGAGCTCCACCACCCGAGCATTGTTGGAATCGGCAATGTACAGATGATTGTTCTCAGACAGGCAGACGCCGTAGGGAGCGTTGAAATGGTCCTCTTCCCCGTCCCGGGTGAAGCTGTCAATGATCCGGTTCACCTTCGTCATCTTATTATCCATGACGACGATACGATTGTTGCCGGTATCGGCCACATATACCTCTCCGGCATCGGATACGCAGATGTCCTGCGGCTCCTTGAAATCCGTGGTGCCTACGCTGAGACCCGTTACATTTCCGTCCGGCGTATAGGCGGCGGGGGTCTTTACGATATCCTCCCAGTAATTGTAGTTGTAGGTATCGTAAGGAACATCATCCTCCGCGCGGACCTGCAGGCCGGAGAAGGCCACAGTCACGGTCAGGGCAAGCGCACCGAGTATATGCTTTATCTTATTTCTCTTTTTCATACGCTTTTCCTTTACTCCTTCATACCGGAGGTGGTCATGGTTTCAAGCACGTTGCTCTGACAGAGCAGGAAGAAAATAATGGGCACTGCCGCAATGATAAAGGTTACGGCAGCAGAGGCGCCCGCTCTTGCGGTACCGCCCGCAGCGATCTGCTGCAGTGCGTACTGCAGGGGCTTCAGCTGCTCGTCCCGGAGATACAGGGAACCGGTATTGCCCCACGCCTGCTGGAACTGGAAGATGGCCAGGGTCAGCCACGCCGGCTTTACATTGGGCATCACGATGGTCCAGAAGATGCGGTACTCAGAGGCCCCGTCCAGTCTGGCTGATTCCATCAGCGAGGTAGGAAGCTGCTCCATAAACTGCTTCATCAGGTAGAGTCCCATACCGTACTGCCATAACTGCAGGATCACAGCAAAATACGTGTTGTTGATATGGAGCCAGCTGATGATCATATAGATCGGGATCTGGGTTACCGTCCAGGAGAACATCATGGAGAGCACAACCATGCTGAAGAGGAGCTTCTTGCCCGGGAATTCATGTTTCGCCAGAGGATAGGCGGCAAGAGATGCTATCAGCACATGTCCGAAGGTTGCGAGACCGGTAATGATGATCGTATTCAGGATGTACCTGGAGAAGGGTACCCAGGAGTCACTTATGACATTGAACAGGTCCGTAAAGTTTTCCAGAGTCGGGTTCTTTACGAAGATCGCCGGAGGATACTGGAAGATCTCATCCAGCGGCTTCAGAGCGTTGTTGATGATCATGACCAGCGGCAGGGACATGAAGATTCCGCAGATGATCATGATACCGAAGAGCAGACCGTTACCGGCTACGGAACGGTTCAGCTTCTTCTCCTTATAGGTTTTCTTCATTAACTCCCTGACCTTGGCATCCGGATCAGCATCCGGAACCGGAGGCGGGATAACGACAGCTCCATGGGTAAGCGGCTGTGCCGCAACTTTCTTCTTTGCCACGATCACTCACCTACCCTTCTTAACAGTTTTTGTACGAGCTTATTCGTACCCACCATCAACAGGAAGAGCACTGTCGCGATGGCGGAGGCGTAGCCCATGTCGAATCGGGTCGAACCGTAGTCCAGAAGGTGGGTGACCACCGTAGCGCCGGCGTAGTTCACCGACGGATTACCGGCCAGCTGGATGGAAATATCCGCCACGGCGAAGGACTGGGTAATCTGCATGACCGCACCGAACATCAGCTGCGGCTTCATAGCCGGTAGGGTTACATACCAGAGCTCCTGCCAGCGGTTCTTGATGCCGTCGATAGCCGCTGCTTCGTAGAGAGACTTATCTACAGTCTGAAGACCGGCAATAAAGGAAAGGAAGCCGGTACCCAGGGACAACCACAGCTGCACCACGATCAGGCAGGGCAGGATCAGGTTCGCATCCTGCATCCATAGCTTCTGTTCATTGATAAATCCCAGCTTCAGCAAAATACCGTTCAGGTAACCATAGCGGTCAGAGGACAGAATCAGCTGCCATACCATGTATGCGTTGCCGCAAATGGAGGGCGCATAGAAGATCAGAGTCAGGAAGGTACGTACCTTCGGCCGGAACTCGTTGATGATCCATGCGAAAAGGAGACACAGAACATAACTGATGGGACCCGTGACCACCGCGAAGATCAGTGTATTCTTCAGGGAGATCAGGAAGATATCATCATTCAGGAACAGCTTCGTGTAGTTGGACCATCCATTAAACTTCGGGAACTCCAGCATGTTGAAATAGGTGAAGCTGAGGACAATGGACATCAGTACCGGCAGCACCGTGAAAAAGAAGAACAGGATAAAATAGGGAGCCATCATGATATAGCTGGCCTTATTTTTCTTCAGGCGATATTTCAGGGTCCGCTGTTTCTTTGCTATGGCGTCGTTGGCCACCGCCGAAAGCGCCGCCTCATAAGTAGTCCGGGAGGGATCCGTAGCCGGAACCGCAGCCGCTACTGCCACAGCCCCCTCAGATACAGGTTCTTCCTTCGGAGCGTTCTTCTCCATTACCGCGGAAAAGAGGTTCTCCACATCCTCTTCTGTTTCATCGGAAAAGGCTGCCACCGTATCTTCGGATTCTTCGAATTCCTCATCGTCATATTCGACATCATAAACCTCATCCGGGAGGGTTTCCTCCAGCTCTTCTACGGACTCTTCAGCCACATTTTTCGCTGCGGAAAGCGCATCGCGGATATTTCTGGCCGGTTTTCCTTCACCGGGGTGATTTTCCTGCTTAGACACTTTTTCTTCCCTCCTTTCCCTAATGTTCATCTTCCACCGGCAAACCGAACTCGATTCGTTTGTACCGGATCTCTTCGTTGATATACAGGACCTTATCCATCAGCTCCTCACGGGGTGAAGCCGTATCCGTCTCTGTGGTCACCGTGTAGAAGGCGTTGTTGACGTTACGCCAGGAGTAATAACCTCCGGGAACCTGGGGAATACCCTTGACCCATTCGAAGGCTGCCGCCAGATTGTGGTAGGTATCCACAGGCCAAGGGAGCATTTCAAAGGCTTCCTTATTGGCTGTCGCCACACGGGCTGCGGAACCCATAAGACTCTCCATCTCCCGGTCGTACAGTGCCTGCACATCTGCAGAAGTCCACCATTTCAGGAACTTCCAGCAGGCATCCGGATGCTCCGTATCTGCCATGATCATAGATGCAAGTCCCGTACAGCCCACACTGTGATCCACGGTACCATCCTCCTTCCGGGTTCCGGGTACCATAGCGAAATCCCACAGACCCGCGATATCCGGTGCGGATACCTCCAGGTTGTTGTAAACCGTGTAGTCTGCGATGATAATGGGACACTCACCTGTACGGAAACGTTCCTCCACGGTGGTCGTCTTATCCAGACCGTAGTCGGTGTAGAATTCACAGTACTGCTTAAAAGTATTGACTGCGATATCGGAATCAAGCGCTGAGGAGATGCCTCCCTCGTTGTAGTACTTTCCGCCGTTCTGATACAGCAGCATAGCGTAGATCTGCTCGCTGGGGAGCATACCGAATTCCATCTGGTTCTTGGCCAGGACGGACATGATGACCTTCACATCTTCCCAGGTCTCCGGAATCTCAAGTCCCAGCTGCTCCAGGATATCCTTGCGGTAGAACATAACCGGGAAGGTCTGGGTCTCCGGCAAAGCGTAGAGCTTCCCGTCAAAGGAGAAGGCTGTCAGAGCGCTTTCATAGAAACGGCTCTTCACCTCGGCCGCATCGCTGAACTGGTTCAGATCCAGCACCGCATTTCGGAGACCGTAGTTGACAGGTGTATCATTACCGGTATTCAGAACCGCGCCGGCGATACCGTTGGTATTGGCCACCTGGATCGCCACATCCGGTCCTTCCCCTGCCAGCTCGGCCCGGAGCAGGGTGTTCATATCAACCAGCTGTACATTGACATTCACTCCGTAAGTGTTGGTGAAGGATTCATCGATCAGCGCCCGGATGACATTTGCCTGGTCACGGCCGGTGCCGACCCAGAGGGTTATGGACTCATTTTCCTTTCCTTCTTCTCCGGCGGAGCCCAGAGAATTGTAGTCGATCACGAAGGAATAGAAGAGGCGGGACATTTCATTTCCCAGATTGCTGAAGAAATTATTTCCGTCCACCTTCACTTCCCCGGCATTCGAGGAGATAAAAATCCGATCGATCTGCAGAGGCTGGCTGATAACCTGGGTGATCCAGGTACCGCAGGCCCGGACATTGACCTTGTAGGTACCGATGACGCGGACGAAATGCTCCACATCCTCGATCAGGTAATCCAGCTGATCCCGCATGGTGATCAGCACGGTCTCCTTGTCAGAAGTCCGTCCTACTGCTGTCCGCAGGGAATAGATGGCGTCGTTCAGCTCATCTCTTACCTCAGTCATCTCCGACACGATGTTCGGGAGAGAGGCTTCAATCTGATAGTCGCGGTAGGTATCCGGCGATACGCCGATGATACGGATCACCTTCCGGTAAATGGCATTCAGCTTGCTGACAGAGTCCTGTACCTTTGCAATGACCTCAGAGAAGTCACCCAGCACCACTTCCATCCGAAGGGTGTGCGTTCCCTTAGTCAGATAGAACTGATAAGGGTTCTTATCCTTATCGGAAAGAGTTTCCAGACGCCAGCTGGATTCATAGTAGAAACCGTAGTTGTCCATTTCCGAGAAGGGAACCTCTCCGTCAATGGTGATCCGGCGGGAGACGTAAATGCCCCGCATGAAATTCTGTTTGTCAAAAAGGGAGATTTCGTAATATCCGTCCTCAGGGATGTCCATCTTCCATTCGATCCACTGTCCTGCCTTGTCCCAGCTGGTGCCGCCGATGGTATTATTCAGAAGATATTTGGAGCTGTGCTCGCTGACTGCAGCAGAAGACTGATCCTGCTTCGGATAAAGGGTCTGGGAAGAGGTCTTTACCGCATCCTCGCCCTCGATGGTAAGCTGTACGCCGCCGGTGGCCTTTGCTCCGGCCGCATCCCATTCGGCTTTTTTGTCCGCATAGGACTTTTCCGAAGCCTTATTGGAGAAGGTAAGACTTCCCAGCATCATGGGCTCGCGGCGGGACTGTATGGTAAGAGTATGCTCCCCTGCCGTAAGATAGAAGGAAAGCGGGTCTGTAATGTACCCGTTATTGTCATACAGATAAGAGTGAACCCACTCCGGGATCTCGATGGAGGTGGGCTTCATATCATTGCCCTGATTATCCTTATTCCAGAATACATGGCTTTCACCCGCTTCAAAAGCACGCTTTGCCAAATCTGTTGTCCAGATACGTGAGAACTGAACGATTCCCAGCTCCGTATAGGGCTGCTCTCCGTCCAGGAAGAAAGCGCGCTGGATCTCGGAGTTCTTGCCCTCTACCGGATAATAATCCAGAGAGAGTTCATAAAGTCCCTCCTTCTCCACATTGAAGGTATAGGTAACCATAGCGGTCTCACTTGTAAGAATGCTGTCACCCTCATATCCTTCAAATCCGTTTTTTACTTCAGGCGTTGCAGGGTTACCTTCCTCCGTGTAAGCTGTGAAGTCCTTTGCATTGATCCTGATCTCCGCATCCGGGCGGCCGTTCCCCGGCAGTTCGGTCAGATAACGTCCGTAATCCGTGCTGTACTTGATATCCGCATTCCCGGGCACCACCGTGTCCTTGGCAAATACGGAGCGCAACACAAAGAAAAGGACGACGGCCAGCAGTACCGCACCCGCTATGATCCTGTTTCGAACCTTCTGTGTCATTTTTTTCTCTCCCCGGTTATTATTCCTCTAATATCACTCGTACATCCACATTTCTTCCTGTTCTTCCGTCGGCTCGGGCATATACTGCCGGAGGACTCTCTCCATCAGCAGGCTGGACAGAAGCATCCAGAAAGCCGGAAGGAAGAGCAGCGTCAGGATCGGAAGGATAAAGATCACCAGATACACCAGTCCGCCGATGGCGGCCAAATGCAGCAGGGTGACGATAAAATGCTCACCGCTGATAATGAAGGCCATGGTAAAGGCCTGCCCCACCGACACCCGGAAGCGGGAAATGATGGGGAACAGATAGGTGGTAAGGGATAACGTCAGGATCACAAGGATCACCAACAGCTTTGCGGAAAGTGGTTTCAGTGACTGCTCGATATGAACCCATTTCCAGTTGATGAAGACGAGACCCGCTGTCCAGACAAGGAGGATGAACGTTGCAATACATCCCTTCTTCAGATGCTGACGGAAGGCCTTCCAGTACTCCCGCAGCGGATATCCCCTTTCACGCCGCACGCTCTTTACTACCGCATGATAAAGAGCCGTTGTCGAAGTCCCGATGGTTAAAATGGGCAGGCTGGTCAGGATCCACATAATTCCCAGAAGGATCAGCTCCCCGCATTTCGTAAGGAAAGTGACCACCGGTCCGTCCACATCCAGCAGGATATGCCTTAGGGACATACGCTCTTTGGGTTCCAGATAATCCTGTCCCTCCAGCTCCCTCAGCTTCTCTGCCTGCTCCAGTTTCTTCCGGTCAGGCTCTTTGTTCTTCTTTCCCGTTGCTTTGATCCTTTCATTTTCCATCACAAGTTCTTTCATGGCCGGACACCTCTTTACGTTCCTGCGGGCCTTATTCCATCGGATAAGTCAAAAGATCCGGCAGCTCATCCCGTGTGATCACCAGCTCATGGTTGTAAACCTTTTTCAACATTTCCTTATCCGTATATTTTTCGGAGTACACGTTCAGTGTATCCGATTCCGTTACGAATTCCCCGCTCCAGGTTCCGAAATAACTCCACATGGCCCCGTCGCGTTGCGCAAGATCCGGGTCAAAAAGGCACCCATTTTCGGACATGGCGGTAATCCGTGTCTCGAAAGGCGTTTTCGCTGTTTCAATATATTTCGGGTACTGTGATGTGTAGACATGTTCGCCCGGATAGACATCGGTTCCGACGATATCCACCACATCCTCCCCCGGGTACCAGTCCGCATTCTGGCCGTTCCAGACCCAGATCAGGTTGTGAAGCTCGTATTCCGTGGTGAACTTCTCGTACATAAGGCGATACAGCTTCTTATAGGATTCCGCATCACAGTTGCCCCACCAGAACCATCCGCCGCTGGCCTCATGCAGGGGGCGCCACAAAACGGGTACATCCTTATCCCTGAGCTTCACCAGCTCCTTTGCGATGGCATCCATATCCGCCACAAGGAGGTCGTATCCCTTCTGGTCCTGCCCGTTCATGATCTTATCCAGATTGATATTCGTATGCTCTTTGTAAAATGCACTGTACCAGGTCCCGGTAATGTACTCCTTCGGCGCTGTCCAGTGCCAGCACATCGTAACGATGCTCGGAGTGTCATTCTCCCAGGCTTCGATGGCGTAATCAATGCTCTTTCCCTGGGCACCGTTTGCCACCCGGGAGGGAGAATACTCGATCATATCCAGTCCCACCATCGCCGGAAACTTGTCCGTTGCCCTCCAGATCACAGCCATCTCGTGACCGAAGGCTCCCTTGTCGCAATACTGTCCGGAAATGATCTTCTTTCCGTAGTTATCCTTCAGGTACTTGTAAAGTCTTTTTGCATTATCCGATGCCTTCGCATCCGTAAGTCCTGCCTTCACCTCGTAAAGAGATGTATCGAAGGGTGCCCCTGTCATCACATCCAAACGGTCGATCAAATGAAAACCCCAGTATTTCTCAACCTTTGCTTCATGCTGCCCTGCCGTAAGATAAACATGAGGAATGGTCATTTTCTCAAAGCTTTTTTTGTCTCCGGAAATGGTCCCTATGGATTCCCCATCCACATAGACATAATTTTCCTTATAGCCGCCGCCTGTTGCCGCTATAAAATCAAGATCATAGAAGCCATCCTCCGCAACGGAGAACGGAATGCTCACGCCATCTCCGTCCTTTGCGAGACCATCCACATATCCGCTCCCGGAGAACCCTTTCAGCTGAGAGTCTTTCTTTGCTCCACCCAGAAGCTTTCCGTCCTCCGCCTCTACGGATGTCACCAATGTGCTCTCAAAAGCCGCGGGCTTTTCTGTCTCCGTCTCGCTTCCCGCACCGGCAGTGGTGCTGCCTTCCTTTCCGCAGCCACTAAGAAGTAGTCCAAAAAGCAGGGCGGCGATCCCTGCTTTTCGGCGAATGCCTCTTTCGGCTCTTCCGCACTTATTCCGGTCTGTATCTTTGTTCCGTCCCATCTCGTTCCGTCCTCATGAGATCAATTTCGGTGAAATTGTTTTTTTCAAGGGAAACTGCCGGTTTCGTTAAAGATCTTATCCCATTCTTTTAACTACCGGCAGTTTTCCAGGTTTTGGAGGGTTTGTATATAATTGCCGTTGCCAAACAATTATTATAGGTAAAATATACCATACTATTTAGGCAGGTACAAGCTCTTTTTGCTAAAAAAGGATAAATTTTAATATTTTTTTACCTAAAAATTCAGTTTTCTATTACTTTGACTATTCTTAGTCACCACTCATTGCCATTCTGCTTCCCTGAAACAGCCTCCCAAACGAAGGATTTCTTCGATCATGATCCGGTAATATCCGGGTACCAGACGCTCCGTGTCATCGTGAGAGTGAAGCAGTACGATCTGTTCTCCCTCACCGGAGATACCGGAGCCCATCCACGCATCCCCTTCCCGCAGGCGTTTCAGTACATCATCCATGGTCATGGTCCCCGCCGGGATGTTGTATTCCTGGCAGTCAAAGGAGCATGCCGTATCAATATCTTCTCCGTGTCCGTCCCGGAAATACCCCGGTGCCGAAACCCTGCTGTCGGAAAGCTTGCGAAAACCTGCATTCTTCAGGTACTCCTGATATCTTTCCTTATTCTCTCCGCCTTTATCGATATAGGGGAAACGGAAAAGCTTCGCCTTACGCTCCACTCCCGCTTCTTCATACACCCTCTCCAGCAGCTCCTCCGTCCTCTCGATCTCCCGGACCCCTTCTTCAAAGGGAAGCTTTGAGAAGGAAGGATGACTGTAGGAATGATTTCCGATGAGGAAGCCTTTCCGGAGAACGTATACAGCCTCTTCCGGCTGTTTTTCCAGATTCTCTCCCACTGCAAAGAATATCGCCGGTATCTTCTTTTCGGATAAATAATCCGCCATCCGACGGGTCACCTGCTGGGGAATGTCATCGATGGTAAGTATAAGATCACTCATGCCGCACCCTTCACTTCCTGTGCTTACCCGTACTGCGTTCTACCAGCCACCCGTAGGAGATCACCGTTCCGTAACGGTACTCGGAATTCTCACAATGCTGTTCCAATATGTTCATACACTGGCTGATCATTTCTTCGATGTTTACATGGTAGGTAGTAAGGTCGACTCCGTCGATCCGGTTATCCGTGTAATCATCATAGCCCACCACTGCAATATCCTCGGGTATGCGGAAGCCCTCATCCAGAAGCTTGCGGATCAGACGGAAGGCCGTATGATCACAGGTGCAGACAAAGGCATCCGGCAATTTGGCAGGAAGAGCCAGGTCGATGTCTCTGCCGTGCTCATCCCGGTCACTTATCACATTATTTTCATCAAATGTCAGCTGATTTGCGATCAAATATTTACGATAGCCGATAAAACGATCCAGGTTACTGCGGGTACTGAAGTAATTCCCCACAAAGCCCACAGACTTGCAGCCGGACTGGATCAGATGACGGGTCAGAAGATATCCTCCGTTTACGTTATCACTGATCACGGCATCCATATCAAAATCCTCATTTTCAAAGTCGAAAAGGATACAGCCGATCCCCGTCCGCACCACGGCCCGAAGGTAGGCATTGCTGATCTCTCCGATCACAATGATCTGATCAATGGATTTTAAGGACAGAAGCTTCGGAAGCTCACCCTTCTCTTCGTCTTCTACCCGGACCGCCTCCAGGATCGCCACAAAATTCCGCCGGGTCAGCTCCAGAAGGATACGCTGATATACCTTCTGGTAGAAGGAATTCTCTCCGATAAAACGTTCGGAGATCACAATGGCCACATTCTTGCTGCCGCTCCGCTCCGGATTCTTCTTAAAGACATAGCCCAGCTCATGAGCGCGTTCCACGATTTCCTGCCGCAGCTGCTCGCCCACGCCATCCTTTCCGGCCAGTGCCTTCGAAACAGTTACGATGCTGACATCGAATTCCTTTGCAATGTCCTTCATGGTAATCTTCTTTTCCGTTGCCACAGTTTCCTTCCTCCGTTCAACCCTTTTTTATTCTGTAATTCTGTTGATGCTGGGGCCAAAAGGTATTTTGCCCCCAGCTGATGATTCGCAGCACGCACACCACGTGTGCAATGTGCTGCGAGAACACTCACGGCTCCCGTCATTCTGCGTATTTCATCAGGGCATCAACGATATCCTCAAAAATGAAATATCCTCCCATCCGGTAATAGAGGCCCAGGCTCTCCCCATTTCCGGTAAATGCATTGTTATCCCACCACAGTGCCACGATCCCTCTTGCCTTTGCCGAAGCGATATAGTAGGCTGC
The DNA here is from genome assembly GCA_017541035.1 of Eubacterium sp. Lineage (GTDB taxonomy): Bacteria > Bacillota > Clostridia > Lachnospirales > Lachnospiraceae > Eubacterium_Q. The sequence continues at coordinate 70,496 of JAFXZW010000052.1, forward strand.
ATAATCCACTCTTTCCTGTAAATTCCTGTCCTTATCCACGGCACCGAATTCCCCGATCACCACAGGAATCTGCTTCACTACGTATTTCTGATACAGCTTATCCATGAAGCTGTCGATCTCCTGTGTAGAGGATTTTTTCGCCGCACTGAAGTAGGAGGTTCCATTAAGATCCAGCGCAAAGCTGTAGGGTGTGTAGGCATGTACGGACACCATGATCCTGTGCTTCTCCCGCAGCTCCGGCGTATCATCAGGCAGGACAAATGCACTGTGCAAAGCGCCATCCGGTGAGGCATCATACCCCGGACACATCAGATACCTTTCCGCATTGTTCCCGCCGGAGGCCCGAACAGTGTCCACAAAGAGCTGATTCAGCTCATTGATGCACTCCGTTGACTGCTTCACATCCTCATTTCCCGCAGGAAACCACCATTCATACTGATGCCCCACCAGTCTGGGTTCATTCATGGATTCAAAGATCAGCTTGTCATCGTAATCCTTATACCGTTCCGAAAGCTGCTCCCAGATCCGGCGGATGTACTTCTTCGACTGCTCCATATGCGCCCTGTCGGGATAAAAGCCATTCGCTTCGGGGTGGTTGTCATGATGGATATTCAGAATAACATGCATTCCGTCCTCTATGGCCCAGTCCACCACCTGATTCACCCTTTTTGCCCATTGCTCGGAAATGGTATAGTCATCATCCACTATGTGATTATGCCAGGATACGGGGATCCGGATGGTTTCAAAGCCTGCCTTATGGAGATCCCTGATCATTGACTGCGATGTCTTAACGCTGACCCAGGTGGTCTCCGTATCCATCTCATTGGTAAGTCCGGTATCCTTAAAGGCGTCAAAGGTATTCCCCAGACTGATTCCGATCTTCATCTCACGCAAATATCGGAAGGCTTCCGTATCCGGTACCGGTTTTGCCTCAATGGAAAGCTCGGGGATCGTTGCCTGGGGAAGCATCGTATCCTTCTTCTCCGTGGTCTTTTCTTCGGTGGCCGTATTCTCCGAAGGTTTTTCCGTTGCGGTATCTGTTATCCGGGACGTCGTTTCGGTGGCAGTATCTGACGCCGTTCCCGTGTTATCGCCCCCTCCGCATCCGGAGAGAGCGAGCAGCCCCGCCAGAAGAAGGGCCGCTATTCGTGTTTTTTTCATAATGCTTCACTTTCCCACTCATGATATCACTGCATGATCAGATCGCCCCGCAGTTTTCCCGGCAATACCATTTCTTCAATGTTTGCTCCGCCTTCTTTCCGTACACCGTAAAGTCCCGGTTCTCCCGGGCCTTCTCCACCGGAGGAAGCACAGCCTTCCAATCCCACCAGAAATATCCCGCGAACCAGGGGATGTCCCAGGTTGCCTCCATGGCGGTCTCGTAGAAATCCGCCTGTTCCTGTTCATCGATGCATTTCTCCGGTCTGTCATGAAAATCCCAGGGATAAGCCGTGCAGCCTTGCTCATTTCGTACGCCGATCTCTGCGAACATCACAGGTCTCTTAAACCGCTCATGCAGCCTCTCCAGCCTTGTTACCGCCGGCTTCCAGCGTTCCCGCATGGCTTCGATCCCGGTATGCTCCGCATCCGTTACCGGATAGTATCCGGAGACTCCGATCACATCCACAGCATCCAGCCAGTCAAAGCGGTCCTCATCCCCGTGATTGATATTATGCATCAGCAAACCGTTGTAGACCTCCCGCACTGCCGCGATCATCTTCCGACAGCGTGCGGACTGACCGTCCATTCCTGCCATCTCACAGCCGGTGCAGAGCATCTCACAGCCCAGCTTCTCCGCCATGGACGCATAGTAAACCATGAACCTTGTATAGGACCGGAACCAGTCATCCCAGTAGGTGGTTCCCTCCTCCGTCGGGAATGAGATCCGCGCCCTCCAGGCTCTGTCCAGGCAGTTCACCATGGGTTTCAGACACACCTTAAGGCCCAGACTTTTCGCCTTCTTTACGGCGTGCTCTACCTCCGCGTCCGTCTGGGTCATCCCGTACAGTGAGAAGATCCGTGTACTGTAAAAGGTTTCCTGCCACGCATTTACCGTAAGGCAGATCCAGTCCAGTCCGTTTCCCGCGAGCCTTTCCATAGAATGATCCGCTTCTTCCGTCAGCCATTCTCCGTCCCGGCTGAAGAATCCCCAGGTATAGCCCTTGCAAAATAATCTTTCGTTCATTTTCAACATCCTTTGAAACCACCCGGAACAGGCTTCCGTAAACCTTTTCCGTAGCTCACGGCAGAAAGCCAATTACAGGAATTTACTTCTTTTTGAGGTAAATAATTACTTAAATTTTAGTCTTGGTGCCGGGTAATGTCAATCCTCATTTTGCCGAATTTATCCTCCATTTGTCTTGAAATATGACCTTTTTTCAATGATTTATCAGTAAAAACGCACAAAAATAGAACCGGATGGTTAAAATCCGGTTCTGTTTTTTACTTTAACTATGAACAGGAGTATGCGTATCCGTAGTGAGATAGCCTTCCATATTTCTATCTACTGGGAGCAGAGAAGATGAATTCCGCATTTCCCTCCACCCGGACAGGCGGATGTCCGAAGGGGATGATGAAATGATCTCCCTTCCGGAATGCTTCCCCATCCAGAAAGGCTTCACCGGAGAGAACTGATCCGATCATGAAGGGTTCATCCTGTACCAGCGTCTCCGACCCGGCCAGATTCCCCTTCCAGACTCTGTAGTATTTGCAGGAGTAGAGCTGTCTCAGCCAGGAATCTCCCGTGGCCGGCTCCGCCCTTCTCTCCACAAAGGGAACCTCGATCACGTCCAGACTTTTTTCAATGTGAAGCGGTCGCGGCTTTCCGTTCTGCAGGCGGTCATAATCGTAGAGGCGATAGGTAATGTCGCTGCTCTGCTGGCTTTCCAATATAAGCGTTCCCGCTTTGATGGCGTGTACCGTGCCCGGGTCGATCTGGAAGAAATCGCCTTTTTTGATCGGAACTTCACGGATCAGTTCCGTCCATCGGCCCTGCTCCACCATCTCCCGCAGTTCCTCCCGGGTGCGGGCATTATGGCCGATGACGATGGTGGCATCCTCCTTACAGTCGATGATGTACCAGCATTCCATCTTCCCCAAAGAACCGTTCTCATGCTCCGCGGCATAGACATCATCAGGATGCACCTGTATCGACAGGTCTCCGTTCGCATCTATGATCTTCGTAAGAAGGGGAAATCTGTCCAGCGGAAGATTCCCGAAAAGCTCCGGGTGGGATGCCCACAGCCGGGACAGCGGCGTTCCGTTGTAGGTTCCGCCGTCTATGCTTCCCTCTCCGTCCGGGTGAGCACTGACGGCCCAGCACTCTCCCGTATGGTCACTTGGGATATCATATCCGAAGTCGTCGCGGAGACGGGTGCCGCCCCAGATTGCCTCCTTAAAAACCGGTTTCATACGTAAGATTTCCATATTCACACTTTCCTTTTTTATGTCATGGTGCGCAGCAGCACTTCAAAATACATCCTTCCGTTATGATACGGGCAGGTCCACAGATCGGCGATACATTTGGAGGGATCCGGTGTTCCATCCTTTGCCACCTCCGCATACCAGCATGCGCCCTCCCGGGGATCAATGATCGCTTTCCGGATGTACTTCCATACGCTTCCTGCGGCATCCAGATAATCGTGCTTCCCGGTCTTCTGCCAGGCGTTCATGAATCCGATCACAGCCTCGCACTGTACCCACCAGACACGGGTCTCCAGCACCTCACCCCTGCAGCATTCCGCAGGCACACTCTCTCCATCATATGCCACTTCGTAGATCTTCCTCTCTAATACAGAGGTGATATCACGCATTGCATACCCTGCGGCATCCGGTCCCAGCACTTCCACGGTCCGGTCGATCAGCCAGGCTGCTTCGATATCATGGCCATAGGAATGCAGATCGATCAGCGACCGGTACTCCCGGTCAAAGAAGACCTCCAGCCTTTCCAACTCCGGATTATATATCTTATTACGGAAAATGCCAAGGATCTCCCTCAGGCGGTCAATCGTCGCATCCGAGGGTGCCACACGATGAAGCTCGGTGTAGGCTTCCATGACATGAAGAAGCGTATTCATGGTCCTTACGGCCATAACACCGTTCTCCGACAGCTTCTCATTGGATTCCGGTCCGAAATCCCGGGTAAAGGCTTCCAGATAACCTGCTTCATCCCGGCACTTTGTCTCGATCACATTCATCAGGTCCCGTGCGATCTCCAGAGCCTCTTCGTCCTTTGCCGCATCATAATACGCCGCCAGTCCATAAATGGCAAATGCCTGATTGTAGGTATGCTTTGTCGTATCTGCCGGACGCCCGTCGGCGGTCACCGACCAGTATACTCCTCCATATTCCCGGTCCAGGAAGGCTTTCTTCAAAAAATCAAAGGCCTGTTTTGCGTACGGGAGGTAGCTCTTATCCCCCAGTGTCAGATATGCATGGGAAAATGTCCACAGGATTCTGCTATTGAGGATGCATCCCTTATCCGCATCCTTATGCAGCACCAGATTAAAATCCTTTTCCCCGTAATAACCTCCGTTCTCACGGTCCGCAAGATTTTCCCAAAAAGGAAAAAGGCGTTCCCTGAATTGCTTGTCTATCTCATTTATCAATTCTTTCATTTTATTCCTCTTTCGCAAGACCCACTTAACACGACATGCCACGGCCTGCTATTCTGCTTATGAAAAATCCACCAGTTCCTTGCGCAGCTGCTCCAGCCTCTCTTCCGAGGCCTCCATGGTCTTTTCCTTAACTCCATAGTAGAATTTGATCTTCGGTTCCGTTCCCGAAGGACGGGCACAGGCCCAGGCGTGATCCTCCAGTTCAAAATACAGCACATTGGAGGCAGGAAGGCCGGTGGATGATTCTTCACCCGTTACGAGATCCTTACGGATACCTGTCCGGTAATCCCGGATCGCCAGCACCTTAAGACCGGCCAGCTCCTTCGGCGGTTCACTTCGGAACTTCTCCATGCGGGCCTTGATCTCTGCGGCGCCGTCCTTACCCTTGCAGACGATGAAATCCAGTCCTTCTCTGAAATATCCGTATCTCTCATAGAGCTCCACCATGGCATCCCACAGTGTCATGCCCTTCTTCTTGTAGTAAGCAGCTACCTCACAGAGCATCATCACAGAACCGATGGCATCCTTGTCCCGGGCGTAGGTTCCCGCCAGACATCCGTAGCTCTCCTCCAGTCCGAAAATGAAATCATAGGTTCCCTGCTCTTCGAAGAACCGGATCTGTTCCCCAATATATTTGAAACCCGTCAGAGTTTCGATCAGTGCCACGCCATAATCCTCCGCCAGAACCTTTGCCATATCCGTAGTCACGATGGTGGAGCAGAGCGCAGGGTTCTTCGGCATGGTACCGGTAGCTTTTTTCTCCTTCAGGATATAGTCCGCAACCAGAATACCGGACATATTTCCATTGAATTCCACGATCTTCCCGGTCTTCGTATCCTTACAGCAGACGCCCAGCCGGTCTGCATCCGGATCCGTGGCCAGAATGATATCCGCATCCACCTTCTCACCCAGCCGCAGCACATATTCCCAGGCTGCCGGATTCTCCGGATTCGGCTTCGGAACCGTAGGGAAATTCCCATCGGGGATCTTCTGCTCCGGTTCTACAAAGACGCGGGTAAATCCAAGCTCGGAAAGGACACGACGGACCGGAACATTTCCCGTTCCGTGAAGCGGTGAATACGCCACGGTAAAGTCGGGAGCCATCTCGGGAATGATCTCCGGGTGAATACTAAGGGCCTTTACTGCTGCGATGAACCTGTCATCCAGTTCCTCTCCTACGATGTGGAAAAGTCCCTCCACACGTGCGTCATCCTCGTCCATGGTACGTACGTCCCGCACATCCGTCAGCTTCTCCACCTCATCCATAATTCCCTTATCATGGGGCGGGGTGATCTGACCGCCATCCTCCCAGTACACCTTATATCCATTGTATTCCCTCGGGTTATGGCTGGCCGTGATCATGACACCGGCGATGCAGCCAAGCTCACGTACACCGAAGGACAGCTCCGGCGTTGGCCGCAGAGATTCCGTAAGATAGGTTCTGATCCCATTGGCATTGAGGACCAGTGCTGCCGCCCGGGCAAACTCCGGCGAAAAGAGTCGGTTGTCGTGAGTTAACATAACTCCTTTTTCCTGTCCACCCTTTGCCTTGATATAATTGGCAAGGCCCTGGGTAGCCTGCCTTACCGTGTAAATGTTGATCCTGTTGGTTCCCGCACCGATCTCTCCCCGGAGTCCGCCGGTTCCGAATTCCAGTGTGCGGTAGAACCTGTCCTCGATCTCCTTCTCATTTCCGGCAAGGTCCTTCAGTTCCTGACACGTAGCCTCGTCAAAATAAGGATCCGTACACCACTTTTCATATTCTGCTCTGTAATCCATTTCCCTGTCCTTTCCCACTTAAGGATCTATGTCTGATACACCGATGGTAAGATTTTGCCGAACATAATATGATGCTGGTGTCAAAAGGTAATTTGCCCCCAGCTGATGATTCGGCAAGCTCGTTTTTTAAGTAACTTCAGCTAAATTTTCACTTAAATTTTAGTCTACCACATTCGAAATGTCAATCACCTTTTTCTCTTTTCGTAAAAACTGAAAAAGGGCGGATCGTTCCGCCCTTTTCAACGCCGTCTGCTTATTTTTCAGTGGCTAAGCCTTTTCCACCGCCTCTTTCATGCTCCTTACATATTCCCCTACATAGGGTGCCGCGGCCTTGCCGTGCTGTGCAAGGAGCTTGATGATCGCAGAGCCCACTATCGCTCCGTCAGACAGTCCGGCCATCTTCGCCGCCTGCTCCGGCGTGGAAATGCCAAAGCCCACCGCACAGGGAACATCCGTATTCTCCCGGATCACCTTCACGATAGACGCAAGATCCGTGGTGATCTCGCTTCGGGTTCCTGTCACACCAAGACTGGAAACTACGTAGATAAAGCCCTCCGCCTCTTTCGCTATCATGGCGATACGGTTTTCGGAGGTCGGCGCGATAAGGGAGATCAGCGCGACATCGTATTTCCGACAGAGAGGCTGAAACTCCTCCTTTTCCTCGAAGGGAAGATCCGGAAGGATCAGTCCGTCGATCCCCACCTCGCTGCAGGTGGAAATGAACTTCTCAGCGTCATAGGAAAAGACTACATTTGCATAGGTCATGAAGACCATGGGGATCGTCACATCCTTGCGAAGCTCCCGCACGAAATCAAATACTCTGTCCGTGGTAACGCCGGCAGAAAGAGCTCTCAGATTCGCCCCCTGGATCACCGGACCTTCTGCCGTAGGATCCGAGAAAGGAATCCCCAGCTCGATCAGATCCGCCCCCGCAGCTGCCATGGTCCGAACTGTCTCCGCAGTTGTGGCAAGGTCAGGATCTCCGCAGGTGATAAAGGGTATAAATGCCTTATGGCCGTCAAAAGCCTCTTTGATCCTATTCATGGATATCCTCCCCTCTGTAACGCGCGATTGCCGCACAGTCCTTATCTCCGCGCCCGGAAATGGTGATCACAACGATCTTATCCTTCGGCAGCGTCGGTGCCAGCTTTCTTGCATAAGCAACAGCATGTGCCGACTCAATGGCGGGGATGATCCCCTCCATTTTCGCCAGATATTCGAAAGCCTGCACAGCTTCCTCATCGGTGACGGGCACATATTCGGCGCGGCCGGTATCATGCAGATAAGCATGCTCCGGTCCGACACCCGGATAGTCCAGCCCAGCGGAAATGGAGTACACCGGTGCGATCTGTCCGTATTTATCCTGACAGAAATAGGACTTCATTCCATGGAAAATACCCAGACGTCCTGTGGCAATGGTTGCTGCCGTCTCAAAAGTATCAATGCCCCGGCCTGCCGCCTCACAGCCAATGAGCCGGACACTCCTATCCTCAATGAAATGATAAAAGCTGCCGATGGCATTGGACCCACCGCCCACACAGGCGATCACGGCATCCGGAAGTCTGCCTTCCTTTTCCTGCATCTGCTCCTTGATCTCCTTTGAGATCACCGCCTGAAAATCCCGGACAATCGTGGGGAAGGGATGCGGACCCATAACGGAGCCCAGGCAGTAATGGGTATCTGCGATCCGGGAGGTCCACTCCCGCATTGCCTCGGATACGGCATCCTTAAGTGTCCTGGTGCCTGACTTAACAGGGATCACTTCCGCCCCCAGCAGCCTCATGCGATACACATTCAGCGCCTGACGGATTGTATCCTCCTCTCCCATAAAGACAACACATTCCATTCCCATCAACGCAGCAGCCGTTGCCGTAGCCACCCCATGCTGCCCGGCCCCCGTTTCCGCGATGAGACGGGTCTTTCCCATTTTCTTTGCAAGGAGTGCCTGCCCCAGTACATTATTGATCTTATGGGCTCCCGTATGATTCAGGTCCTCACGCTTCAGGTATATCTTTGCGCCTCCGAGATCCTTCGTCATCTTCTCCGCATAATACAGGCGTGAAGGCCGTCCGGCATACTCATTGAAGAGTTCCGTCAGCTCCCGGTTGAATTCCGGATCCGCCTTGAAATGATTATATGCTTTCTCCAGTTCGATCACTGCATTCATCAGGGTCTCCGGGATGTACTGTCCCCCGTGGATCCCGAAACGTCCGTTTGGATTTGTCATGGCTATTCCTCTCTCATAAATCATCTGCCGCCTTACTTTTGATCCGGCAGTGCAACAGTCGATATCATTCATATGTTATGATCTGCTCATAACCCTTTTCGTCATTCTGCATCACCGGCAGGCACGTTATTACGCCTTGCCGCTCTTACAAATAATTCCATCTTCGCCGGGTCCTTCCGGCCATCCGTCTCGATCCCGGAACTGACATCCACTGCAAAGGGATGCAGGGTACGGATTGCCTCCTCCACATTTTTCGGGAGTCAATCCTCCCGCCAGAAAATACGGTCTCTGAAAGCCCTTCAGCAGCTCCCAGTTAAAGGCTGTTCCCGTTCCCCCCGCTCCGGAGTCCAGTAAAATGTGGTCCGCAACGCTCGTCTCTGCTTTTTTCAGGTCCTCCGGCCCGTCGATCCGAAAGGCCTGAATCAACGGATGCTCTGTCAGTTCCCGAAGCCTCCGGATATACTCCTCACCCTCACCGCCGTGAAGCTGCGCGATATCGATAACGCCCTTACGCAGAAGCTCCGCCACCCGTTCCGGTTCCTCCCGGACAAAAACGCCCACCTTCTGTATCCCCGGTCCCAGCGATGCACCCAGCCGGACTGCCTGTTCCTCCGTTACCACTCTCCTGCTCTTTGCAGCGAATACAAAGCCGATATAATCCGGTCTAAGCCGCTTCACCAGCTCGATCTCCGCTTCCGTCCGAAGCCCGCACAGCTTGATGCGTGTACAATGATTCATCGTTTTATCCATACTGAACTCCACTGTGTTTCATACTTTTCCTCATACGGAAGCATCACCCATGGATTCTCCGGCTTCGCCTCAGAATGGCACTAAAACTGTCCCCTCAGCTCCGCGAGACATTTTTTCTTATCCTCCGCCCGCATCAGAGCTTCGCCTACCAAAACGGCATCCACGCCGCATTCCCGGAGCTTCTGTACATCCTCCGGCGTTCTGACGCCGCTTTCCGATACGAAAAGCACATCCTTCGGCACCATCCTCCGAAGTCTCCGGCTGTTCTCCGTATCCACGGTGAAATCCTTCAGATTCCGGTTATTTACGCCCAATATCCGGGCTCCTGCCCGAAGTGCCATTTCCACTTCCTTTTCATCATGTGTCTCAACCAGAACCGAAAGTCCCAGAGAATCCGCCAGTGCATGATATTCCTTCAATTCTTCTTCGGAAAGGATCGAACAGATCAGAAGCACCGCCGATGCACCCAGCAGTTTCGCCTCGTAGATCATGTACGGATCCACCGTAAAATCCTTCCGCAGACAGGGAATGGAAACCTCCTTCGCGATCTCCTCCAGATACCGGTTATCCCCCAGGAACCATTTCGGCTCCGTCAAAACGGAAATGGCATCTGCTCCTGCCGCCTCATAATCCTTTGCGATCTCCAGATAAGGAAAATGCTCTGCGATCAGCCCTTTCGAGGGAGAGGCTTTTTTACACTCACAGATAAAGGCGATTTCTTCCCCACAAAGCGCCTGCTCAAAGGGGAAATCCCCCTTCGGTGCAGCCAGTGCTTTCTTCATCACTCCCTCTTCCGATAAGCGCTCCTTTGCAAAAGCAACACGCTCCACCGCATTTTTTGCCAGCTGGTCCAGTATTGACATAAGCTTACTCCTTCCAAACAGGGGTCAGTGCGTATCTTTATTCCGCGTCATCCGGGCGGTTGCTGACATCGATCAGCTTGCCGAGAACCTGCAAAGCCTTTCCGGAGTCGATCAGCTCCGCTGCCAGACGGATACCATCCGCCATGGTCTCTGCCTTGCCTGCAATATACAGGGAAGCACCCGCATTCATAAGAACCGCATCTCTCTTCGGCCCCTTCTCTCCGCTCAGAATACCGATGGTGATCTTGGCATTATCCTCCGGAGTGCTGCCCTCCAGGTCTTTCTTGCTGCAACGCGTAAAACCAAACTGCTCCGGGGTGATCACCGTAGTCCTGAACCACCCGTCACGGATCTCGCAGATTTTTGTGGGGGATGACATAGATATCTCATCCAGCTTATCCATTCCGTAGACCACCATGCCCCGTTTCACACCCAGGCTCACCAGAACCTGAGCCAGAGGCTCAACCAGATATTCGTCATACACACCCAGCAGCTGCATGGAGGGTGTTCCGGGATTCGTCAAAGGTCCCAGGATATTGAATACCGTACGGAAGCCCAGTTCCCTACGGATGGCGCCAACATACTTCATGGAGGTATGATACTTCTGAGCAAAGAAGAAGCACATACCGGCTTCATTCAGAAGCTCCACACAGCGTTTCGGACTCTGCTGGATATTGACACCCAGTGCTTCCAGGCAATCTGCGGTACCGCATTTGGAGGATGCCGCGCGATTTCCGTGCTTTGCCACCTTTACGCCGCCTGCCGCCGCTACCAATGCAGAGGTCGTGGAAATGTTGAAGGTGTGTGCATTGTCTCCTCCGGTTCCCACGATCTCAAAGATCTCCATTCCGGTATCTACCTTTGTTGCGTGGTCACGCATGGCCGCTGCGCAGCCGGCGATCTCATCCGTGGTCTCCGCCCTGGCACTCTTTGTGGAAAGCGCGGACAGGAAAGCCGCGTTTTGCGTGGGAGAGGTCTCCCCGCTCATAATCTCATTCATTACCGTGTAAGCCTCATCATAAGTCAGGTCCTCTTTGTTGACGATCTTTACGATTGCTTCCTTGATCATTTTCATTTCCTCCGTAGTAATATAACGATATTTCTTTTTCGACGGGATCCTTCGGCTGCGCCTCAGGATGACAATTATGTATATCCTTCGCTCTTGACACCCAATGAGCGGCGAATCTCTCCTCCATCAGGATTTCAGGAAATTCTCCAGCATCCTTTTCCCATCCGGTGTCAGAATGGATTCCGGATGGAACTGAACCCCGTAGATGGGGTACTCCACATGCTCAACAGCCATCACCTCACCGTCCTCCGTTACGGCAGTCACCTTCAGTTCCTTCGGCATCGTTGCCTCATCCGCCGCCAGTGAATGATATCTGGCAACCGGAAAAGATTCCGGCAGCCCGCGGAACAGAAGGGATTCCGTATCCGCTTTTACCCGGGACTGCTTTCCGTGCATCAGCTGTTTTGCGTAGGTAACCGTTGCCCCGAATGCCGCACAGATGGCCTGATGTCCGAGACACACGCCCAGTGTCGGGATCTCCTTCCCCAGCGTTCCTGCCGCCTCCACAGTGACTCCCGCATCCTCCGGTCTGCCCGGCCCAGGTGAAAGGATGATCCTGTCCGGCTTTAGCGCCCGGATTTCCTCTACGGTCATTTCATCATTCCTGATCACCCGGATATCCGGATTCAGCTCTCCTACCAGCTGAAAGAGGTTGTAGGAAAAGCTGTCATAATTATCGATCAAAAGGATCATTTTCCCTCCCCCCTTTCCAAAGGCGTATCGCCATCAATATCTCCTGCCGCCATTTTCAGTGCCGTAAGCGACGCCTTTGCCTTGTTCAGACACTCCTGGTATTCCTTCTCCGGTACGGAATCCGCGACGATCCCTGCACCGCTCCGGACGAATACCTTTCCGTTTTTCTTATAAATGAGACGGATAGCGATACAGGTATCCATATTTCCTGTGAAATCCACATACCCGATGGCCCCTCCGTAAATCCCGCGTTTATTCCCTTCCAGATCCCCGATCAGCTGACATGCCCGGATCTTTGGCGCTCCCGAGAGAGTTCCTGCCGGCAGTACAGCCTCAATGGCATCCAGCGCATCCTTATCCTCCCTGATCTCTCCCCGTACCGTGGAACCGATATGCATGACATGGGAGAAACGCACCACCTCCCGAAGCTTCTCTACACTGACTGTACCGAAGCGGGAAATGCGGCCCAGATCATTTCTGCCCAGGTCCACCAGCATATTATGCTCTGCCAGTTCCTTCTCATCCTGCAGCAGCTCTGCCTCCAGCGCCTTGTCCTCTTCCTCTGTCCTTCCCCTGGGACGGGTTCCCGCCAGAGGGAAGGTATGCAGGACGCCGTCCTCCAGTTTCACCAGCGTCTCAGGGGAAGCGCCGGCCACCTCCACATCCGTACCCGAGAAGTAGAACATATACGGCGAAGGATTGATCGTCCGGAGCATCCGGTAGGATTCCAGAAGATTTCCTTCAAAGGGAGCTGACAGCCGGTTGGAGAGCACGATCTGGAAGATATCTCCTTCCCGGATGTGATGCTTTGCCCGTTCCACCATTTCGTAGAACTGTTCTTTTTCAAAAAGGGGCGTTACCTTTCCCAACAGCCGGCTCTCCGGCTCCTTATGCTTCTCTCCATGCTGCAGCAGCTCTTTAAGCTGATGCAAACGCAGTGTGGCGCGTGCGTACTCCGTATCGATATCCTGCAACTTCATATTCACGATCAGAATGATCTTTTGCCGGACATTATCGAAGGCGATCACCTGGTCAAAAAGCATGAGATCCATATCCTGAAAAGCGTCGGAATCCTCAACCTTCCTGCGGATCGTAGGTTCGCTGTAGCCGAGATAATCATAGGAGAAGTATCCCACCAGACCGCCTGTAAAGGGTGGAAGCTCCGGGAACCGCGGACTCCTGTACTCTGCCAGAAGTTCTCTCAGCTTTGCAGATGGATCCCGTGTTTCGAAAGACAGATCGCCCACCCGCATTTTTCCGTCACGGCAGGTGATCTCCAGCTTCGGATCCAGGCCGAGAAATGTGTATCTGCCCCAGGCCTCACTCGCCTGTGCGGATTCCAGCAGAAAGCAGTGTGTAGATACAGCCTTCAGGATCCGCATGGTTTCGATAGGCGTAATAAAGTCCGAAAGCAGCTCCGTGCTGACAGGGCAGACGTTGTAACCGCCTGAAGCCGCTATGGATCTGATCTTCGAAAGCTCCGGTGAGATGACCATGGTTTTCCCCTCCTTGTAAAATAAATGATCTAACCGCGCCCCTTCTTTTTTCTCTTTCGTTTCGGTGAGTTGGGAGGCGCATCTCCGGATGCTTCGCATCCGACGCGCCCCTTCTCTTTTCTCTTTCGTCTCGGTGAGTTGGGAGGCGCATCTCCGGATGCTTCGCATCCGACGCGCCCCTCGGCACATACATGTGCCAAAGGCACATGCTCACCCACCCCTGCATGCCGCAGCTTCGTGCAAGCACGGAGGCGCATCTCCGGATGCTTCGCATCCGTCGATGTCGCGCCCCTCGGCACATACATGTGCCAAAGGCACATGCTCACCCACCTCCGCAGACCACAGCTTCGTGCAAGCACGGCTGTGGTCTGCGGAGGTGGGCTGCACATGCTTTCGCATGTGCGTGCCTCGGGGGTACGCGCAAAAAAAGTCCCTGGCAGAGATAGTCTCTGCCAGGGACGAATAGTCTTCTTCTATCCGCGGTGCCACCCTGTTTTATGGTTGCCCATACGCTTTGCGGGATACCAGCATATCCCCGGCACGTAACGTCTGCCTGCACGTCGCAGGATACTCTGCAGATCACTCCGCATTTCACTGCGCCCTCCGCGGTCCATTTGACAACTTGTTTCTGACCCGGCTCTCAGCTATCCGGGCTCTCTGTACAGGCATCATTGCCGTTATCTCCGCTTCAACGGTTTAATGTGTGAAATTGTAGGTAGCATACCACTATTCCGATGATATGTCAACAGATTTTTCTACTTTTCCGGGCAAACAGATGGAAAGCCTCCGGCGGTGTTACGATGCTGGGGGCAAAAGGTATTTGACCCTATCATCATATTACTCATAATAAATGATCTTGATCAGATTTCCGTCTGTGGCGTTCAGGATGGCCTGTCCCAGGCCATAATACCCGTTTCCGGTATCGATTTCGAAGATCCATGCCGGTACAAAAGTATATTCCCGAGAATTCTCCGGAGAAGGAATGGGATAATATTCGAACCGGACACCGTTCAGATAAAGCGTTGAGCTGGTAGCCTTTGTAAAATCCATATTATCCGCCAGTTCCTGCTCCAGTGCAGCGCATACCTTATCAAAGGGAAGGATCGCCACCTGATCCGAAAGACGCTCTTCAAAATCGTAGACAATATAAGCCGCTATGCCGACCACACCCTTGTCCGTCATGATAACGCTTCCGAGATTGGAATTAAAATCTGATTCCACAAAAACATCCTGTTTCCCGAATTCACAGTTAATATATCCGGCGTACCCGTCCAACACAGCGCCCTCCAGGTCCTTCATCGTATCTGTTCCCTTGCAGAAAACCAGCTCCGCTGAATCCTTCATGCTGACACCGCCGTAATTCAGCTTGCAGAGAAGCTGATCACGCAAAAATGTTTCCGCTTCCTTCTGCATCGTCTCTTCATTTGCCTTCGTCCGGTTCTCCGTAAGTCCAAGTTCCTCCAGCGAAACTTTTCTCCACACCTCATCGTCTTCATTCTCCAGCTCCGCTTCCAGAATCATCGGAACGATCATACCCTGTTGCGCCATTGTGATTTCCGAAAGATCCGGTTCCCCTGTCAACAGTCCGGGATTCTTCGGGAAGAACGAGATCACCTTCTGATGAGCCTCCTCGGAATAGGCGATCATCAGCTGATAATCAATATCCATATACTTTCCTTCGTAGGTATGCCAGAAATAATCCTCGCCATCCTCCCATGCAGGAAAAGTGACCTGCTTGTCTTCATGATTCACCACCGCATTTTCATTATACCGGTAATAAAAATCTGTCACCGCATCCACGACCATGCCGGAGTCCCCGTTGAGACGGCCTATCTGACCCTGCACCTCTTTTGCATCAGCTCCCAGCAGATTCTTCACAACCTCCGCCTCGAAGACCTTATCCTTCGTGATCGACGTCACACGATATGCCGGGAGTTCTTCCGTGTCATAGGCTGGAATGAACCCTTTCTCCAGGCATTCCTCCCTTTCCTCTTCCGTATCCACAAACCGATAAGAAAGGTTTGCTTCTACGGAATAACTTCCGATGGAAAAAGTCTCCTGCCAGTTCAACTCCTTTCCCCCCAGCCAGTCTGACAGCTTATGCCCGACCCTCATAGCTTCCGTCGTCGCATCAACTGTCGTCTTTTCGCTGTTTTCCGTGTCTGCACTTGTCGTCTTACTCTCAGCAGTCGTTCCCTGTCCGCCATAGCCTGTCACCTGCTCTGTCTCTTTTCCGCATGCCGTACAGCACAGTGCAAGACAAGTAAGAACAATAGCAATCCTTTTCTTCATGTGACCATCCTCCCCGGCTCTTTTCATCTGAGCCTTTCTCGTTTCTGATAACATTGAAACACGGGAATGTATCTAAAATGTATCCAAATAATATTTTTGGCTATTTACCAACTCATGGTTTACTATTTATGAGTTGCCCATTTGTCGGGAAACTCGATTTATGATGCTGGGCACTGAAGTTATTTTGCTCCCAGCTGATCTTCCGTATGATATCATAGCTCGATAAAGGATATTCCCCATCCCGGCAGCTGGTCCCGTTGTTATAACTTTGAATTTATCACTTTGATATCGCTCCCGCAAACGAGCCACTCACATCATCAAAAGAGGAAGACCCGCTAACGAACTTTCCGGGGCATAATAATGACCTCCGGAGTAACATTATAGTAATAAATCAGCTAATTGTTACCTGACGGCGCTCTTCCCGGTACATAATAGTGACCTCCGGAGTAACATTTAACAATAATTCAGCTAATTGTTACCTGACGGCGCTCTTCCCGGGGCATAATAGCGACTGACGGAGTAACATTTTAACAATTAATCAGCTAATTGTTACCTGACGGTGCTCTTCCCGAGGCATAATAGCGACTGACGGAGTAACATTTTAACAATTAATCAGCTAATTGTTACCTGACAGTGCTCTTCCCGATACATAATAGTGACCTCCGGAGTAACATTTTAACAATTAATCAGCTAATTGTTACCTGATGGCGCTCTTCCCGGGGCATAATAATGACCTCCGGAGTAACATTTAACAATAAATCAGCTAATTGTTACCTGACGGCGCTCTTCCCGGTACATAATAGCGACCTCCGGAGTAACATTTTAACAATTAATCAGCTAATTGTTACCTGACGGTGCTCTTCCCGGTACTTAATAGTGACCTCCGGAGTAACATTTTAACAATAAATCAGCTAATTGTTACCTGACGGCGCTCTTCCCGGGGCAAAATAATGACTGAAGGGATAATGCGCAATGCGAGCGTATATTTGCTTTTCAACTATGAA
The DNA here is from genome assembly GCA_017541035.1 of Eubacterium sp. Lineage (GTDB taxonomy): Bacteria > Bacillota > Clostridia > Lachnospirales > Lachnospiraceae > Eubacterium_Q. The sequence continues at coordinate 87,285 of JAFXZW010000052.1, forward strand.
TGAAAAGATAGCCATATTTTTTTTAAATTCAGCACCCACGCCTACGAATGCCCGGTATCTTCATAACCGGTAAATGCCACCGCTCCATGCGGCACAAACTGACCGAAACCGACGATGGCATCCGTGATAAGCATACCATAACCCGGCTGCTTTTTCTATTGATTCCTTTTTCTTCTTCCCTGTCTTCCCGATATCAAAATGTCCATGCATATCCTGCCGTTTTTTTCGATTGTTTTTTGTAATCCTTTTTCCTATATTGAAAAAAATCCGTAGCGACAATCTATGTTAAGGAGGAATAACCATGATCTACCGGAATCCTGTCATCAGCGGTTTTTACCCGGATCCCAGTATCTGCGCCGCCAAAGGAAAATTCTATCTTGTCACCAGCTCCTTCCAGTATTTCCCCGGCGTCCCGCTTTTCGAAAGCACGGATCTCGTGAACTGGAAGCAGATCGGCCATGTATTGACCCGGGAGAGCCAGGTTATGCTGGATCGTGTCCGCAGCTCCGGCGGTGTCTTTGCACCCACGATCCGCTATCAGGACGGACGCTTCTACATGATCACCAACAATAATTCCACGAATCAGAATTTCTATGTCTATACGGATGACATTTACGGGGAATGGTCCGATCCCATCGAAATCGACATGAACGGCATTGATCCGTCTCTTCTTTTCGATGAGGGACATGTCTACGCTCTGACAAACGGGCAGGATGATGATGGAAACTGGGGTATCGTACAGTGTGAGATCGACATTGCAACCGGTGCGAGGCTTAGCGCCTGCAAGTGCCTCTGGAAGGGCTCCGGCGGCCGCTATATTGAAAGTCCGCATATGTACAAAATCGGAAATGAGTATTATCTGATGATCGCTGAGGGCGGTACGGAATACGGTCACATGGTTACCTATGCCCGCTCCGACTCCCCCTGGGGTCCCTTTACCGCCTATGGGAAAAATCCGGTGCTGACCAATCGGAATAAAGCCCCCTTTGAGATCCAGGGAATCGGTCACGGCGACCTGATTCAAAATAATGACGGACGCTGGTACATTGTTACCCTTGGTTTCCGCCAGATCGGCACCTGGGATCCCTGGCATACTCTCGGCCGGGAGGTCTATCTCACACCGGTTTCCTTTGACCCCGACGGCTGGTTTACCTGCGGAGCAGATGGAACGACAGCCTCATCCTATGAGATTCCGGGAGACTTTGTTCAGGCGCAAAAAAAGAAGTACACCTTTCAGAATACGGACTGGAATGTTGACTGGGCCTATCTTCGGAAATATCACCCGGAGAACTATCTTCTGTCCGATAACTCTGCTGTGCTTACGGGAACAGAGCTCACGCTGGATGATATGGATTCGCCCACATTTATCGCCCTCCGGCAGAAGGAATTTTGTATGGAGGTATCTGCAAATGCAGCACTGATGAAGGCTTCCTCCTCCCTTTCCGCAGGAATAACTGTTTACATGTGCGAGGATGAGCACTATGATGTGGAACTAACAGAGGATGATGCCGGTATAAGCGCCCGGCTGAAACTGAATATCGGCGGGATCCGGCACATTCAGGCCGTGCATCATCCGTTAGACGGTTCTGAAGGGAAAAGCGCGCGTCTTTTCGTCCGTTCCGATCGTGATCAGTATTCATTTTATGTACAGTTTCCTTCTGATCCGGAGCCGGTCCTTCTCGGAAGCGGCCGGACGAAATACCTCTCCAGCGAGGTCTCCGGTGGCTTCACGGGAACCATGGTCGGACTCTATGCCGTTGGAACGGGAAAGGCTGAATTCTCAGAGTTTGTATGTGAATACAGCATCCAGGACACATGAGATGGGCATTCCCGCATACACACCAACCAAGTTGTATCATACAAAAAAAGCTGCCCCAGGGGCAGCTTTTTTGTACAATAAAGGTATCAGGCAGGCATCGTACTTCCATTTGGCACATGAAGCAACGATCGATCAGATAATCCCCTTCCTGCTCGATTATAATTTACAGCACATCCCAGAAACCATCCAGTGTTGCAAAGTAATCCTCCACAGTCTCGGGCCTGCGGATCTGCAGAATACTTCCGTCCTCCCGGAGCAGCAGTTCTGCGGAATGCAGACGTCCGTTATAGTTATAGCCCATGGCAAAGCCATGTGCTCCGGTATCGTGGATCACCAGATAATCTCCCATATCGATCTTCGGAAGCTGACGGTCAATGGCAAACTTGTCATTGTTCTCACAGAGAGAGCCGGTCACATCGTAGGTATGATCCGCAGGTACATTTTCCTTTCCGAGTACCGTGATATGATGGTAAGCTCCGTACATGGCCGGGCGCATCAGATTTGCCGCACAGGCATCCACACCGATATACTCCTTGTAAATATGCTTCTCATGGATCGCCTTCGTTACCAGGTGGCCGTAGGGCGCCAGCATGAAACGACCGGACTCCGTGAAAATGCTGACATTTCCGAGTCCTGCCGGTACCAGGATCTCCTCGAATTTCTTCCGTACACCCTCTCCGATGGCTGCGATGTCATTTCCGGTCTGATCCGGCTTGTAGGGAATACCGATACCACCGGACAGATTGATGAAGGACAGGCTGACTCCCGTTTTCTCCTTAATCTCAACCGCCAGCGAGAAAAGGATACCCGCCAGTGTGGGATAATAATCATTTGTTACGGTATTGCTGGCCAGAAAAGCGTGCATACCGAATTCCTTAGCGCCGTGAGCAGCCAGATAGGAGTATGCCTCCAGCAGCTGATCCTTCGTCATGCCGTACTTGGCATCTCCCGGATTATCCATGATGGCATTGGCGATCTCAAAGAATCCGCCGGGATTGAAACGGCAGGAAATGCGTTCCGGAATCCCAACCGTCTCCTCCGGCATGGGGATGTGGGTGATGTCATCCAGATTGATGGTTGCGCCCAGCTTCGCCGCATAGGCGAACTCCTCCGCCGGAGTATCATTTGAGGAGAACATGATATCATTTCCAAGGATCCCGCAGCGCTCCGACATCATAAGCTCTGCCAGAGAGGAGCAGTCGGTTCCGCATCCCTCCTCATGCAGGATCTTCAGGATGGACGGATTCGGCGTTGCCTTCACGGCAAAATATTCCTTAAAACCCGGATTCCAGGAAAAAGCACGCATCATGGCGCGGGCATTCTCCCGTATTCCCTTTTCATCATAAATGTGGAAGGGTGTCGGGTACTTTTTCACAATTTCTTCGATCTGTTCCTTCGTCACAAACGGTTTCTTCACGGATTCTGTATTCATTTCCTGTTCCTCCGATTTTTATTTATCGATCAAAACCACCCCTTAAGGATAAATGCAGCGCCGGAAAATGTCAATTACCAAAACTCTGTTCTATCCATCTTTGCATTTCATCGCCGATCCTGTAATATGCCAGTGTTCCTTCATCATACATCCAGCCGAAGGTCGGATGCAGTCCGATATAAAACCGAAGTCCGTCTGCCGTCTCAATCCTGATGCACCGCAGGTCCCCGGTAAACTGCATCCGGTTCTCTGTCGGGATCCGTGTCTGACTGATTATATCTCAATGAATGAAGCAAAACGTCTTCATACAGTATAGCGTATAATTCAGGAAACCGATCACATATATTTCTAAAATTTTACGAAAGAATTGTCATTTTGACATCCATAGCGTATTCTTTAATTTGTATTTTTCCAGACATTTTGAGCTTCTCAGTTGTATTTATAGTGGAAGGGGGGTGAAACATTATGTCAAAACCTTTGTTACGTACGGACAAAGACTTGACCGAAATCTACAACCGACACAGTAAAATGCTCTATCGAATATGCTTCGCCTACATGAAGAATGCAGCGGATACCGAGGATGCGGTTCAGGAAACCTTTTTCAGACTGATACGGAAGGGACCGGCTTTTAAAAGCAGTGAACACGAAAAGGCCTGGCTGATCCGAACGGCAGAGAATATCTGTAAGAATATGCTGAAACACTGGTGGAGAAAAAGGGAAGATCTCGAAGCGCATATGGAACTCTATACGGAAGACAAGGATACGGTAGACATTTTATCCGCCATATTCAATCTTCCCGATAAATACAAAACCGTGGTTTATCTCTATTATTTTGAGGGATACAACAATGCCGAGATCGCGGAAATACTGAAAAAACCCTCTTCCACAATACGAAATCACCTGCGAGAAGCAAGGCTGCTTCTTCGTGACAGGCTGGATGACAGTTTTGAAACGAAGGGAGATGATCAAAATGTCAAACAATAAAATCATTCAGGCCTGGTCCGAAATCCGGCCGGATACAGCAAGTGACCGACGTATGCTTTCCAATATCCTTGAGAAAAATCAGGAAATGAACAGCGCCGGAGCTTTACATCGTAATAAAAAATGGATTCCCATACTTGCCGGCAGTGTGGTTCTGCTTGCTGCAGGACTGATCCTTGCCTTCAGTCTGGGATGGTTTTCAGAAAGAAGCTATACCTTTACGCTTGAAAACGGAGAAACCATACAGTATTCCCGTGACGGAAACGGCATTTTCTCCTCCAGCTTTTCCTTTGATTTTCCAACTGTCGAAAGGGAACTTACCGCAGAGGAACTATCCGCTTTTCTTCCGGTTCTGCCGGGAGAGATAAATATGCTGCCTGCAATCTTTAATAAAGAAACCGGTGATTTCATCTACCTGGAAGGCCACATCGGTGAAAGACATTTCATCTATGCCCCGAAAGAGTTTTCGATAAACGACGCCATTGTTGACAGCGGAAATGCCTCTGTCTCAGTAATTAACGGCTGCTCCGTGCGCAGTGGTTTCTTCACTACAGATAAAAACAGCCGCGGAGAGCAAAACACCATATTTTACGCAACCATCGACCTGAAAGATGCCGAGGTTCATGTGGAGGTGGGCGGAGACAAGTCTGAAGCTGAAAAAACAGGAAAGGAAATATCCGACATTATTTATAATATCATTCAGAAAGGCTCCGGTGATTTCCTTGCTTTAAATTATAATAGTACGCCGTCTGAAATGGAGGCGAATGAGGATACTGACTCAACCTCTGAAACTAAGACAGACAGCGATATCGCAGAAGGGATTCATATCCCGGCGATCACACTGCCCGATCCGGAAACAGCGGCCACAGCCGATATGATCCAGCTCGTTGTATGGCAGGGGAATATCTACACCTATGCCGGTATCTGTTACGAACCTGATATCATTAAAGCTCTTCAGGGAGACTATCTGGGAGAAGCCACCGGCTCCATCGATGAATGGTCAAAGCCTTCGGATTATGAGCAGTATCTTGCGGGAACGTTTTCCGGAAAGGTTTATACGGTAAAGGGTTACGATCCCTCCTTCCGTCTCAGCAGTGTAATGAACTGGAAGGACGAAAACGGTGCAGAACATCAGATGATGTACTTTCTGGATCACCTGAACGGGATAACCATTTCAAAGGGAAGTGACTTCTATGAGGATCGTCTTAAAATCTCTGGCCGGGTTACTGCTCTTTCCTGGCAATCCCATCAGGACTGGGATAAGACAGATTTTAATCAACTGCCGGATACTCTGCATCAGCTTGATCTGGATGTATACAGTGCCTTATGGAGAAGCTTTCTTTCTGAAATCGACCAGGCTCCGTTTATAGATCTTTCAACGGACTCCGCCTTTATGGAGAATCTTTATAATGAATCTGTTCAGACGCATCTTTTCATAACCCTGAATGACGGAACCGTAACGGAACTGCGCCTCTTCGAAGGCGGATATGTCGGGTGTCCATCACTTGGGAAATACTTTGTCAGGATCCCGGGAAGTACATTTGACGAAATGTACAGAACGTGTACCGGAAAATAAACGTGACCGCCAGATAAAAAAGAGTGTCCGGAAACCGACTGAGATTTGCTTTTCCCATGGCTTCTCCATAAAATTCATGTGAAGTTTTTGAAGCTCAAATACGACTATATTGATAAGAGAAACTATGATGCACCTGATTTTATGGTTGCGAGGAGATAAAACACATGAAAGACGACCAGATCATAGATCTTTTCTTCCGCCGTGATGAAGAAGCCATAACAATCACTGATCGGTATCCCATGAATACCCTTGATCAGTTCTTCTCCGGAAATCCCCGGAAGCATGAGGTCTAGCAGGATCAGATCCAATCGTATTCATACGTTCCTCCGTTTCACATTTTTACAGCGAGTATTCTATCACACTCATTGAACAATAAAAGTAAAGATGCAGTAAAGATCGTATAGATATCGTAATGTTGGTATTAACGCATAACAAAAGAACCCGCTGGGCAATCAGCGGGTTCTAAAGGTATGAAAAAATGTGGGGGAAGGTATAATTCCTTCATTGGAATGTCTAAAGGATACCAGTGAAATATGAAAAAGTTAGGTGTATTCTGTGAAGAAATGGTGAACTTTTTACTCTGTGTTTGTAGAGGGTGTACTTCTTCCTGTCGACGATCACAGCGGGCAATCAGCGGGTTCTAAAGGTGTGCTTCTCACTGTTCTTTTTCATACAGATAGAATTCATTTCCGGAAGCCACAACCCTTCGGCGGAAATCGTTCCTGTCCGTGCGGATCTCATAGCCCCGTACCGGGTCATAGAACCGGATAGCATCAGAGTTAAAGCTGACAACCAGTACATACCGATCCTCCAGTTTCGTGGCGAAGGGAATCCCGTCGCCCAGATAAAGGATCGCCGTTTCCAGATTCGCACCGGAAAGGTTCAACCCCCGGACTCCCGAATACTTTGCAAAACATTTCTCCCAGGCTGCTGTTCCATCTTTCTCCACATCCTGTTTTACCTGATCCTGTGTAGCTGACACCCCTGCCACCTGGAGACACATGGAAAGACAGGCCGCGTATCCGTTATCTCCTGCCCCCACCTTAATATACTCCACCTTATCCGCGACAGAAAGATACGGTGCCCCTGTCCGCAGGCGGTACAAAACAGTTCCGTCAGGCATCCGCACGGTTCCCATCGTCTGAACAGCATCCCGCACCAGAGACCCGATCCGGGAAGAAGTATCCACCAGTTCTCCGGCCCAGTACAGAAGTCCCATTTCCTCGACCTGCGCACCGTCCACCGTAAGGATTTTGCCTTCTTCCTCGCTGAGCCGCGCGATCAGGTGCTCCGGAATGGAGGTGAGATACAAGCCGTCAGGAAGGATCAGACTGTAGCCGGCAACGCCTCCTTCTTTTTTCAGCGATGCCCTTCCCCGGGTTTCCGCTGCCTTATAGGAAATGTAGTCCGGTGTATATTCCGTCGTCACCCAGCTGCCTTCCGCTTCCAGCACACGTGTAAGATAGATCGTATTACTGAGGAAGCTGACTTCGGAGATCAGAACTCCGGATTTCTGGTAGTTCTTCTCTTCCTTTCCGCTGCGGCCTACAAAGAACACATTGCTGAAAAGGTATTTCGCGCTTCCGTCCGCTGCCCGGCTTACCCGATCAGGGTCGGCTGCTCCGTATACAAAATCCGTTCCGACAAAGGCCAGCGGCGCCAGCTTTTTCCCGCTTTTTGTAATCGTCGTGCTCTTGTCGTCGGAGAGATCCCGGAGCATCAACCGGTCATAGCCCAGTCCCTCTGTCTGCTCCGGATAAGCGACTACGGAGCCGTCATCGGATACATAAACCTCCGTATCCCGCAGATACTCCACCAGTACACTCTCCTCTCGGCTGTCAAAGGAATAACTGCGAATGCTCTCACCTACCAGATAGTAGAGCTTTTTTCTCTCCAGATCCAGGTAGAGCAGCTTCTCCATTTCCAGCTTCAACTGAGGGTAGGAAATGTCCGTCTTCACAAAAACGATCTCTTCAATGGTTCTGGTATCTTTTTTATAGCATTGCAAAAGGAGGCCGTTTTCCCCCTCATGTCTTCCGCTGTCCATCCGTCCATAAACCGCAAACCAAGCCTCCGTATCATTTACAGCCAGCGGCCGGATACCCTGTGAACGGCCGTAAAGGAAAGCAGAATTCTCCGCTCCGTAGATCCTGGTTATGGTGGAAGCATTGTAATCATAATACCACATGCTGTTATCCGCCTCGAAAAGCAGATACTCACTGTCCTCACTGATCGCATAAACCGGTGAATGATCCAGAATACCGAAGTGAAGTCCGTTCAGATTTCTGTCAAAATCCGAATCCTGATAGTTCTCCCGTACCTTCCGGAAATAATTGATCACATTTGAAGAATCCTTCTCAGGTACATATTCCATGGAGAACTGTTCCTCTACGTCATAATAAGTGATCTGTGACAATTCTTCATTCGTTGTGCAGACACGGTAACGATACACCACCGTTCCGCTGTTTTCGCTGATCTCCGTCAACGATATTTTTTTGTCCCCGATGATTTCCGGGGAAAGCTCCCCCCAGACCAGAGTATCGTAATCCGATTGCAGGGATACAAATCCCAGATCATCCGGAGCGAAATCCTCCGGCGTATTCTTCAGATAAGCCGTGATTTCCTTCTTCTGACGGTCATTCTTCTCCGAAAAAATCATGTGGTGAAAATCTCCGGCCGCCTTCATAAGAGATGCCAGACGGGTGCGGGGAAGACGGATCACACGGGTATAAAAATGCAGATCCTCCCCAGCCGTATTCGCCGCCACCACTTCAAAGGTATACTCCTTGTTCCGGAGCAGATCCATGCGGAAGGTGCAGGTATAACCCGCCATCCCGTCCTTTTGCTCATCCAGGGCGGACAGTTCCCCTTCCTCGATCAGATTCCCGTCAACGACATTGCGAAGTCGGTACCGGATTTTACTCAGAACATCGTTTCGTTCATCCAGATAAACGGTTACTGTGTGGTCTTCATCGGAAAGCGGAATGATGGCATCCCGTAAAAGGGCTGCATCCATATCCTGCCGGTATGCCGGAACCGGAGAAAGGACCTCCCCATCCACGCACGTAAAAAGCACCGGAAGTGCGGTGCCCCTCAGTTCCACATAGGCCGCCTTGCTCCCCCGGTTGCTGATTACATTTACGATCAGGGCGGTTCCCGTGAAAATGATAAGAAAGAGAACCGTCCTGATCACTATTTTACCGAATGTGCTTTTCCACATATTTACCGTTAATCTCCGAAGCAGATTCCCAACGTCTTCGCTTCCTGAATGGCCTGGTTATCTACCTCCACATATTTCAGTTTTCCTGCCGTCTCGGAAAGCGGGATCGCGGTCACCTGATTATTCAGCATAACCACCAGTTTTCCGAAATCCTTATCCCGGATCAGTTCTGCCGCCTTTGCACCGAAACGGCTGGAAATGAAGCGGTCATAGGCATCCGGGCTGCCGCCGCGCTGGGTATGTCCCGGAAGGGCTACGCGAACGTCCGCATTTACCTTTCCGCGGATCTGATCTGCGATCTCATAGGCAATGGAGGGATGCTGTAATGCCGCGATTGCTTCCTTCTTTTCCTTCTTCGGCAGCTTCGCTACTTCCTTGGGGATTGCGCCCTCAGCCACGCAAATGATAGTGAAGCGCTTGCCTTGCTTGGTTCTCTTGTCGATGGCCTTAAATACCTTCTTCATATCATAGGGAACCTCCGGAAGAAGGATCACATCCGCGCCGCCTGCAATGCCTGCGTACAGGGTAATCCAGCCAACCTTATGGCCCATGATCTCAATAACAAAAACACGGCTGTGAGATTCAGCGGTCGTATAAATGCAGTCAATGGCATGGGTTGCCACATCCACTGCACTCTGGAAGCCGAAGGTGACATCCGTTCCCCAGATATCATTATCGATGGTCTTGGGAAGACCCACTACATTTAACCCGTTCTGAGAAAGAAGGTTAGCGGTCTTCTGGGAACCATTTCCCCCCAGAACCACCAGGCAGTCAAGATCCAGCTTCTTGTAGTTTTTGATCATGGCCGGAACCTTCTCCACGCCGTCATCCGTAGGTGTCTCCATCATCTTGAAGGGCATACGGGATGTTCCCAGGATCGTACCACCCTTATTCAGAAGTCCCGTGAAATCCATGGGCTTCATCTTCTGGTAATTGCCGTAAATCAGGCCCTTGTAGCCATCCTTAAAGCCGTAGATCTCTACCTCACCTTCTCCGAACAGATTCTCCAGGCCCTTCGCTACGCCGCGCATGGTGGCGTTCAGTGCCTGACAGTCTCCCCCGCTGGTCAGCATACCGATTTTCTTCATTCGTTACCCCTCCTTTATTGTATTATAACACGCTTCATCCTTTTTGATTTTGTCTGATGCTACACCTCTGTTGTCAGGATGCTCCATCCCTTATGTCATTCTGAGGCCGCAGGCCGAAGAATCTCTTCGCGTCTTAAAGATCCTTCGCACTCCGTGCTCAGGATGACACATCTATCCATTCAGGATGTTCCTCCTCTGTTGTCATTCTGAGGCCGCAGGCCGAAGAATCTCTAACACGGGTTACAGTTCCACTCGGCCGTCCAGGGCACGGAGCAATGTCATTTCGTCCGTGCATTCCAGATCTCCGCCTACCGGTACGCCGGTGGCGATCCGGCTGCATTTGATCCCGGCCGGCTTGACCATTTTGGAAATGTACACCGCCGTGGCCTCTCCTTCCACGCTGGAATTTGTGGCAATGATCAGTTCCTCACAGTCACCCCGCAAGCGGATCATCAGCTCCTTCAGCCGGATGTCCTGCGGTCCGATCCCCGCTGCCGGATTGATCACACCATGCAGCACATGATAAACGCCCGTGTACTTTCCGGTACGTTCATAGGCTGCCAGCTCCCGCGGGCTTTCCACCACCATGATGAGCTTATGATCCCTTTCCGGGGAAGCACAGATGGGGCAGACATCCCGATCCGTAATGGTGCAGCATTCCTTACAGTATTTGATTTTCTTCTTTACCTGCTGTATGGAAGAAGCCAGCGCTTCCGCCCTGTCCTCCGGCATTCCAATGATATAAAAGGCAAGCCGCTGCGCGCTGCGGGGACCGATCCCCGGAAGCCTTGACAGTTCTTCGATCAGACGGCTGACCTCTCCTCCGTATATCTCCATTTAGAACGGAAGACCTCCTCCCAGGCCGCCCATGCCGGCGATCTTGCCCATAACCTCGGACTCATCCTCCGACTGGAGACGCAGCACTTCATTGACGGCTGCCAGCACCAGATCCTCCAGCATTTCCACGTCATCGGGATCCACTGCCTCGGGAGAAATGGAAACACCTGTGATCTCCTTCTTCCCGTTCATTTTTACCTTGACCACTCCGCCGCCGGCCGTGCCCTCGTACTCCTTCTCCTCCAGTTCCGCCTTGGATTCCTCCATCTGCTTCTGCATACGCTGGGCCTGCTTCATGAGATTATTCATGTTGCCGGGCATCATGCCCATTCCGCCATAGCCGCCTCTCTTTGCCATTTTCTTTATCCTCCTGATTCTACTAAATACGATTTATTTTTTCAGTCCACGATCTCCACACCCGGAAAATGGATCTTCGAGAGATCCGGCATTCCGTCCCGGCGGACCGCTGCATTTCTGTCATCCTCCACAGTAAGATTTACCCTGAAGCCGGCGATCCTGCCGATCTCCTCCTCCAGCCGTTCCAGCTTCTCGGGATTCTGGAAATATGCGTCTGCCGCCCCACCCTGATTCATCTGAACCAGCAGGATGAGGCCGATGGCTTCCTGCTCCTGATTCAGCTTCGGTCGAACAGAGGCAACATTCTGCAGATACCCTCGTATGGGCTGCGGAAGCTGCGGGATGATCTTCCGGTTCCAGTCCTGCGCCAGCTGAAGGATCTCCTCCGCCTTAGCGGGAGGGAAGCTTTCCCGGATCAGGGCAACCTGCTCCTCGGGCGTTCTCTCCGGACTTTTCTCCTCCGGAGCAGCCTCCGACTGCTGCACAGCCTGAACCAGCATACCGTTATCAATCTTCTTTTCCAGTTCCATAAGGCCGGAAAGTCCGCTTTCCGCCTTGTCCGCCCGTCCTTCCAGCCGGTCCAGTCGGGCTATCACGCCGGTAAGATCCGTATCACATTCCGGCCTCATCAGCCGGAGAATACCCATTTCCAGAGTAATCCGCTTCATGGTAGATAATCTGAGCTCCTGCAGCAGTTCCTGCAGCACCCGGATCTCATACTGCAAAGTATCCTCCGTCAGCTTCTCACCCAAAGCTCTCAGCGCTTCCACATTTTCCGCCGTCATATCCAGCGTCTTTCCAAGCTCCGGGGAAAGCTTCAGGAAGAGGATATTTCGCAGGAACATACAGAAGTCTTCCGTGAATCTGGTCAGTTCCGTTCCTCTCCATACCACCTCGGAGATCAGATCCATCACGCCCACGGTATCGTCTGCCACGACCCCCTTCTCCAGCCGGAGGAAGAGATCCACATCTACCGCACCAATGGCATCCAGCGCCATATCCAGCGTCAGCTGCTCATCCGGGTGATAGGACATGCACTGATCCAGCAATGACAGGGCGTCACGCATGGATCCGTCTGCCGCCCGGGCCACATACTCCAGCGCTTCCTGTGTTGCGTCTGATCCCTCCGCTGTGAGGATCGTCCGCATCCGGTCTGCTATGACGCCGTAGGGGATCCTGCGGAAATCATAACGCTGGCAACGGGATTTAATGGTAATGGGAACCTTGTGAAGTTCCGTGGTCGCCAGTATGAAAAGCACATATGCGGGAGGTTCCTCCAGCGTCTTCAGCAAGGCGTTGAAGGCGCTCATGGAAAGCATATGCACCTCGTCGATGATATAAACCAGTTTTTTTCCCTCTGCGGGAGGGTACTGCACCCGTTCATTGATCTCACGGACATTATCGACGCCGTTGTTGGAGGCCGCATCGATCTCCACCACATTCATGGCATTCCCGGCAGCGATCCTCCTGCAGCTCTCACACTCCCCGCATGGACTGCCATCCTGAGGATTCTCGCAGTTCACTGCCTTGGCCAGAAGCTTCGCCACCGAAGTCTTGCCGGTGCCCCGGGTCCCGCAGAAGAGGTAGGCATGGCCGATCCGGTCGTGGATCATCTGATTTTTCAATGTTGTCACGATCGCGTCCTGCCCTTTTACCTCCGCAAAGGTTTCCGGGCGGAACTTGCGGTAAAGCGCCACATAGGCCATTTCCACATCACCTTTCCGCTCTTCAGTCACTCGAGTCGATTTCCATTATACATAAAAATGCCCTCTTCCGCAACAACGAGAATCAGGCTAAATATGGTTCAAGAAAATATCTCGGTGAATTCCACAGGAGATGGCTTCTTTATCAGATAATTGACTGAATTTCCTGTGTTATTTACGCAAAAAGAGGACGGTTCTGTCGACATCCAATGAACCGTCCTCTTCTATGCCTGAAAGGCAATCGCTGGCCTTTCTGAAGGCATTCGCGTTTCTAGAACTTGCCTGCTTTTGCGGCTTCTTCGATGGATACGGCGGTGGATACCGTCATACCTACCATCGGGTTATTTCCTGCGCCGATGAGACCCATCATCTCTACGTGAGCCGGTACGGAGGAGGAGCCTGCAAACTGAGCGTCACTGTGCATACGTCCCATGGTATCGGTCATACCGTAGGAAGCGGGGCCTGCAGCCATGTTGTCCGGGTGAAGGGTACGTCCTGTACCGCCGCCGGATGCTACAGAGAAGTACTTCTTTCCTGCCTCTACGCGCTCCTTCTTGTAGGTACCTGCAACCGGATGCTGGAAACGTGTCGGGTTGGTGGAGTTACCTGTGATGGATACGTCAACATTCTCCTTCCACATAATGGCAACGCCTTCCTGAACATCGTTGGCACCGTAGCAGTTAACCTTTGCACGCGGTGACTCCGGATCCTTGGAGTAGCACTTGCGGAATACTTCCTCAACCTCGCCGGTGAAGTAGTTGTACTTGGTCTCCACATAGGTGAAGCCATTGATCCTGGAAATGATCTGAGCGGCATCCTTGCCAAGTCCGTTCAGGATAACACGAAGCGGTTTCTGACGAACCTTGTTAGCCTTCTCTGCGATACCGATCGCTCCCTCAGCCGCTGCGAAGGACTCATGTCCTGCCAGGAATGCGAAGCACTCGGTGTCTTCTTCCAGAAGCATCTTACCCAGGTTACCATGGCCAAGGCCTACCTTACGGCGGTCAGCTACGGAACCGGGAATACAGAACGCCTGAAGGCCGATGCCGATTGCCGCTGCTGCATCAGCTGCTCTTCTGCAGCCCTTCTTGATGGCGATGGCTGCACCAACGGTGTAAGCCCACTTTGCGTTCTCAAAGCAGATGGGCTGAATGCCTTCGATCAGATGATATACATCAATACCTGCTGCATCGCAGATCTCTTTACACTCCTCAACGGAGGAAATCCCATACTCCTTAAGCGCTGCAAGGATCTGGGGCTCTCTTCTCTCATAAGATTCAAATAATGCCATTTTCATATCCTCGCTTTCTTATTCTTTTCTGGGATCGATCAGACGAACTGCGTCAGCAACACGTCCGTACTGTCCGGAAGCCTTATCTACTGCGGTCTTCGGGTCATCGCCTGCCTTAATGAAGTCCATCATCTTGCCGAAATTGATGTACTTGTAGCCGATGATCTCATCATTCTCATCCAGAGCAACATGGGTGATGTAACCATCTGTCAGCTCCAGATAACGGGGTCCCTTATCCAGCGTGCCGTATGTGGTACCAACCATGGAACGTGCGCCCTTACCCAGGTCTTCAAGACCGGCACCGATCTGAAGTCCGTCCTCGGAGAACGCACTCTGGGTTCTGCCGTAAACGATCTGCAGGAACAGCTCACGCATAGCCGTATTGATGGCATCGCATACAAGGTCAGTATTCAGCGCTTCAAGAACAGTCAGTCCCGGAAGGATCTCCGCTGCCATAGCTGCGGAATGGGTCATTCCGGAGCATCCGATGGTCTCTACCAGTGCTTCCTGGATGATGCCGTCCTTCACATTCAGAGACAGCTTGCAGCATCCCTGCTGCGGTGCACACCAGCCGATACCATGTGTGTAACCGGAGATATCTTCTACTTTCTTTGCCTGTACCCATTTTGCCTCTTCCGGGATGGGTGCAGCGCCATGATGTACCCCCTGGGTTACAGGGCACATATTTTTAACTTCTGTTGAGTAAATCATATGCTCCTCCTTTTAAAATGTAATATGGTTAACCCTAACCTATAGTTTATTAGTTTCCGCCACTTTTCGCAAGCAGAAAATAGGGGAATTGGCGGTTTTTTCCTTTTTTTCCCCCATGAGAAATGATTGCAGAACACCTTATTTTTCAGTATAATGGATTGACGGATTGCAAAATTCCGCTACTTCTTTATCATAGAGGGATCATTATGGAGAATCAGGAAATCAAAGAAAATGCAGAAGAGATGGCAGAAGAAAAAACCACGGAGGAACCGGTAAATCTTTCCGACCTTCCTCCCATTGTGTCAAAAAATGTGGTCATGCCCATGTCATCCTTTGGGATCGGTCCGGTTTTCGGTGCGATTGCCGTCGTACTGACCGTTCTGGGGATTGTCTTCCGGAAGAGATGGATCTTCGCATCAGGTATTCCTTCGTCGAATGTCCTGCGCTACATTTATCTCGGTCTGGGCATCGTGCTCTGCCTTGCCGGACTGCTGATCTATCTGGAAGCCGTATTCGGAGTGCGGATCGACAGCTATATCAAGGCAAATAAGCTCTGCACAGAAGGAGTCTATGCCTGGACACGAAACCCCATTTATACCGGAATCCTTTTTGTCTGCACCGGTGCCCTTTTCATCTCCGGAAATGTTTACATGTACGTGATCCCCATCTTCCTCTGGGGGCTTCTGACCATCCTTCTGAAGAAGACAGAGGAACCTGTTCTGATCCAGCGTTTTGATCAGGAATTTGTAGACTACATGGTCAGTGTCAACCGGGTACTCCCAAAGCCCCCGGCGAAGAAGAAATAAACCCAAACTGTTCACGGCAGCAGAAAGAGAATCAATCACAGACCCGACGGTATGATAAAAAATGGCAGTGGATGATGAATCCGCTGCCATTTTTTCGTCTGTAATCTGCCAGGATATAAATGCGGATAGCCGCACCATTTTATCTGCTTTGCCCAAGATCAGGCGAGGTTTGAATAATGTACGCAGGAAATGCAGAAATCAGATATAGCTTAGATAAAATGAGAAAAATCCAGCTTTTTTCCATCCAGCACTGCCTCCCGCAGCACCCCTTCCGCCGTATAGACCAGCTTCAGGGAAAAGAAGGGTCTTTCCTCCTCCAGAAGACGCAGGAATATCTTATCTCCGGTCCAGAGCGGAAGATCATATACCTTCTGCTTCGGGACCCATTCCAGGACACCCTCTTCGCATTCCGCCAGTACTCCTGTAAAGCCTTTTGCCGTATACAGGCACATATACTCCAGTACCGGGACTTCCGTTTCGCTGATAAAAGTAACAATCCCCCGGAAGCTGAAATCCGTAAGCGTGAGACCGGTTTCTTCCTTCACTTCCCGCAGCAGACACTCTTCAGGACTTTCCGTTCCTTCAAAATGTCCGCCGATACCGATCCATTTATCCTTATTGATGTCCCGCTCCTTTTTCACGCGGTGGAGCATGAGATAACTGCTGTTCTGTTCAATGTAGCAAAGAGTTGTCATTTCAGGTGTCATTTTCATTCCTCACTAAGCCAGAGGATTATCCGATTCATCGATTGGCTTTTCCGCAGGTTCATACGCTTCCCCTGCAGTCGGCTCATACTCCATCGCAGTCGGTACATAATCCCCTTCACTCTGTGCTCCCACCGGCTGGATCATCAGCTCCGGATCCTCTTCCTCCCGGATGATGGTGATCTCCTCCTCCCGCATATCCTTCTCGCGGTTAAAGGCATCATAGATACAGGGCACGATCAGAAGGGTAAGTAAGGTACCATAGATCAGACCTCCCACGACAACCAGCGCCATGGGCTGAGCCATTTCCGTTCCTCTTCCCATACCCATTGCCATGGTGGACATGGAAATGATGGTGGTAAGGGCTGTCATCAGCACAGGCCGGAGACGGGTCTTGGAGGACTCCACGATGGCATCTTTTTTTGACATACCCTCCCGCCGCAGCTGATTGATATAATCCACAAGTACGATACCGTTATTTACGATAATACCGGACAGCATGACAAAGCCGACGATTGCAACGATACTGAACTCATTTCCCGTAAAGGCAAGAGCCATAAAGCCACCGGTAAAGGCAAGCGGGATGGTGAACATGATGATAAAGGGCGACAGCAGACTCTGGAACTGGGCCACCATGACCAGGTAGATCAGGATGACCGCCAGAAGCAGCATCAGACCAAGCTGACTGATCGCCTCGTTGATAGCCTCATCCTCACCCGCCATTTTCACAAGAAAGCCCTCCGGAACCTCCATGTCCTTCAGAGCACTCCTTACATCATTACCAACAAGACCGACATTATAATTATCCTTGATGGTAGCTGTTACGTTGATAAAACGTGTCTGAGAATCACGGTTGATCACTGCCAGCTCCTCACGTTCCGTGAAGGTGGCGATGTCCGTCAGCTTCACCTCCTGGGATTCCTGTGTGATCCGATTGGTGTAGGTAAATGTGATCTTCTTCAGATCATCTACCGTCATAGCCGCCTGCTCTGCGGAATTCACATAGACATCGTAATCCTTAATATCGGTGACCAGCTTCATGGAGGATGTGGTCTGGGCTGTTTTCTGATAGATAAGCTGGAAGACCTGGGCCACCGTCATCCCGTACTTCGCTGCCTTTTCCTTATCAACAGAGATCAGAATCTCCTGCTCCGTATTGGTCAGACCGTCATTTACATCCTCAATACCTTCAACATTTTTCAGGATACCGGCTGTCTTCCGTGCGAGATCCTGCAGGCCCTCCAGATTACGTCCCTTGATCTGCACAGTGATTCCGGTACCCGTGAGCGCACCCATATCCATCATGGAGGTATTGACTTTTACCTCACAGGGCAGATCCTCGGCCGCATCCGTAATGACCTTCTCGATCTCTTCGTTGCTGATGGTGGAATCTTCATGAAGAAGGACATACATCGTAATCCTCGGATTTGTGCTGCTACTGCTGCTTCCGCCGCCACTGCCGCCGCCGAGGTTAACACCGCCCATGCTGGCCAGCAAGGTACCGCTCCCTGACATGGCGCCGATGGTCTTGATATTTTCATTACCGGAGAGGCGGTCCATCAGCTGATCTGCATAACCCGTCATTTCATCAAATTCCCGTGTTTCATTTTCCGGCACCGAAAGGGTAACCGTAACCTGCGTCGACGTCATTTCCGGGAAGAATGCGGTACCGTTACGGTACGCCATATAACCGGTAAAGCCAAGCAGGATCAAGGCAAGAATAAATACCACGGCTTTCCAGCGGAGAACCCCGCGCAGCTTTTTCCCATACCATTCAAGGAAACGGTCATACAGACCATGCTTCACCTTTCTCGGCTTCTTCAGCATACCGGTTGCCATAGCCGGAACCAGGGTCAGCGCCACAACCAGGCTGGCACCCAGCGTAAAGAGGATGGTCAGCGCCATATCCACAAAAAGCTGACGAGTAATACCCTCCGTAAAGATAATGGGTGCGAATACGCAGACTGTGGTAAGTGTCGAAGAAGTGATTGCTCCCGCCACCTGATTGGCTCCGTTCACACAGGCCATCTTAATGGACATACCCTGGCCGCGCAGACGGTAAATATTCTCAATAACAACGATGGAGTTATCCACAAGCATTCCGATACCCAGAGCCAGTCCGGACATGGAAATGCTATTCAGCGAGATGCCGGAGAAATACATCAGCACGATCGCAAAGATCACGGAAAGCGGGATCGCACACGCAATGATAATGGTCGGCCGGAAGTCCTTCAGGAAAATGATCAGCACAAGGATAGCCAGCGCCGCACCGATCAGCATATTCTGCAGGATTGACTTCACGATCAGATCGATGTAAACGCCCTGATCCATCA
This sequence comes from Eubacterium sp., assembly GCA_017541035.1. GTDB lineage: Bacteria > Bacillota > Clostridia > Lachnospirales > Lachnospiraceae > Eubacterium_Q. The sequence goes on from JAFXZW010000052.1 coordinate 106,143, forward strand.
GAGTGGAGAAATGAATCGACTGATCCTCCGTCTTCTCCAGAGATTCAAAGCGGGCAAGAATGGCATCCGTTACATCACCGGTAGCATATCCGGTCTGCTTTTCAAAGGTCAGCAGTACGCCCGGCTTACCGTCGATCTTCGCATAAGTGGTATCCGCATTGCTCTTTACTTCTATATCGGCGATATCTGACAGGAAAACCTTTCCGATGCTGTCCATACCCAGATCGATCAGTACCAGATTTGTAAGGCCATCCACTGTATCAATGGATTCACCTACCTTGATAAGCCAGGTATTATCCTCCTCATTTATGTAGCCGGCCGGGAGATCCATATTCTGTGCCACCAGAAGCTGACGTACCACGTCCGCAGAAAGCACCGAATTCAGATCCGCCTGCTCCAACGCCTTCTTCTTGGCATCCTCAATGGATTTCTTCGCTGTTTCCAGAGCTGCCGCACCAGTCATCATCTGCGCGGAAGCATCACTCAGGCGAAGAGAGCCCAGTATCTCATTTTTCGAAAGAGCGGTCATCGCCGTATCAAGCGTAGCCTTGCCGGAAGCGATCTGCTGCTGGGCATTCTGAATGGTAATGATACCCATATCCACCTGGGCCTTCATCTCCTGAAGCTGCCGGATGGCTGACGGAAGATCTTCAATGCTGTTCAGATCGATACCGGCCTCCTTCAGCATATCACTGATCTGATCCCGCATATTTTGGATCTTCTGCTCCAGCTCTTCTCTTTTCTTTCTCCACTCTGCCAGCTGAGGAATTGCATTTTCCAGCTCTTCGTTCAGCTCCCGGATCCTTTCTTCGAATTCCTCACGGGTCATACCGATGGCGGCAAAAAGATCTTCTTCCGTATACTCCCGCATTCCGGTAAGCTGGGCAAGGAACTTGCTCAGCTCCTGAATACCGGCTTCCAGCTTCTGAATATTTGTCTGGATTTCCGTAGCCACCTCTGCCATTTCGGTCAGCATTTTGATCACGCCGTCCAGAATACCACTGGTCTTTGTCAGCTCCTCCAGCTTGCTCTTCATCTCCGCTTCACCGGAATACAGCTGAAACTTCTGGGTATTCAGCATGGTTTCACCCTGACTGATCTGATTTGCCAGTTCTTCTTTTCCGCTTTCCAGCTGTGCCTTTCCCGCTTCCAGCTCCTCCCTGGACTTCTCGATCTCCGCCTCCGCATCGGCGAACTGGGACTCGATCTCATCCAGTACACGCTGATTCAGCTTATCTACCTTTTCCTGATTCAGGGAAACCTGGATCGTCTCGGTAATTCCACCCGAAGCCGTTACTGAAGCCACGCCTTCGATGCTTTCCAGTTGGGGAATAATGGTATTGTCCACATAGGTGGATACCAGCATGGGATCCATATCATCCACGCCGATCGCCGATACCATAATGGGGAGCATATCCGGATTGATCCGCATCAGAATAGGGGCTCCCACACTGTCGGGAAACCCTGCTTTGATCTGATCCATCTTCTGCTGGATCTCGATCATGGTCGAATCCATATTTGCCGTTTGCTCATATTCCAGGATTACCGTGGAAAAACTGTTCCTGGACATGGACTGCATTGATTTCAGGTTGGTAGTGGTTGCAAGACTGGCCTCCAGCTTCGACGTGACATCCTGCTCCACCTCTTCGGGTGAAGCCCCCATATCCGTCGTGATAACGATCACATAGGGAAATGTCATATCGGGCAGAAGGTCCGCCGTCATCTTGCCGTATGCCACTATGCCAAGCACAATGACGATGACCACGCCAACAAGTACGGTATAAGGTCTTTTTACACTGAATTTTGATAACATGAGAAAACCTCTGACAGATTACGTCGGCATGATGAATACTTTGTCGCGCTTCCCATCACATGTGTACCCGTGCAAGCACGGCACCCGCCCGACGGCCATATCGCGCAAACAAGTACAGCACCCCCACACATCATGTGAAAGTGCTGCACAGGTGTTCTTATTGTATGAAAATAAGAACCTATCGTCAAATAAATAATCCTTTACAAAATAGCGGCTTACCGGATCACATTCTCATTCAGAATGATACGTGCCCGTCCGTAAATGTATTCAATCTTTTCCTTCGGAGCCTTTGAGATTGCTCCGCTTGCGGAACGGAGGTCGATACTGACATCAGAATTCGTCATGCTGACTGTTGTATCCTCACTGAGGCCTCCGTAACAGTATACTTCATTACCGGAGCCGTTCAGACGGAAGGTAGCATTCCCCATCATCAGCTCGGTGGATCCGTCCAGAGACCCGATTCCCACAGCCTGATCCGCATTTACTGTCAGGATAAGACCTGTCTCACTTGCGTCAACCTTCGTGCAGTCACCCTTTAAGGTACCGACGGCACTGACACGTTTTCCGGCAATGGAGCATTTCACAAGACTGCTCCAGACCTCCATGATACAGTTTCCGTTAAAGCTCCCGACACAAACTCCCTGCATGGCAGCCACATCCACCTGCACATCACTGTCGTGCATGATCAGCCTGCTCTCTCCATCGATAGAGCCGATGCCTACGCATTCATCCCCGTTGATGTAAATGTCATACTTTCCTCTGTTAATCTGAAGAGGTCCGCCCAAGCCGGAACCGATGCCTACGACCCGGTTTCCGTTCAGATCCAGCCGGATCTCTCCGTCCTGATAGAAGGCAATGGAACCATGGCTGCGATCCAGCTGATTTCCGATACCGAAGCCGCCCAGTCCATCCACCCGTATATAGAGACTTCCTTCTCCTTCCACGGAGAGGGACGCATTTTCCGGCACCTGGATCCCGCTGTCCACCATGCGGTTAGCCCCAACCAGGCGAAGAGTCACACTGCTGTTCTCCGCCATGCGGATACAGGGACGCTTCCTGTAGCTGGAGATTGCCACATTTTCCAGAGTGATCCGGCCGTCATAGCCCTCCAGCACCTCAATGTGCATACGATGAACCTCTCCCGGCGTTCCCACTATGGTGATATCCCGGAAGGTTGCATTCTTATCACCGACCACAACCGTTGTTTTATGCTCTCTCAGCAGCTGGCTAACCGATATCCGGTTGATCCGGCCTGCGATATATTCCTCATTTCCGCTGCCATTCAACATCTCCTGACGATAACGGACGATCTCCGCCTTCAGATTCTCGTCGATGCTCTGAACGATCTCCGCCGATGGTCTGGCCGTATAGAAGCCCTGGATCAGATCAGCGCCGAGAAGGATAACCTCCCGCAGCTCCTCCGAAGTCTCCACGCCCTCTGCCAGCGCGAGGATATCATTTGCATGGCAGAATTCTACGATATCCCGGAAGAAATGCTGCTTCTGCGTACTGTCCTGAATATCAGACAGCAATGCCCGGTCAATCTTTACCACATTCGGCATATAACGAAGCAGATTGCTGACATTGGAATAACCGGTTCCGTAATCATCAACCGCAAGTCCCGCACCAAGAGTCTGGAATTCCTGTCGTATCGTCTTCAGATCCCTGTCTGAAAGTTCTGCCTGTTCGGTAAGCTCGATCACCACGGTCTCGGGGTGCTTTTCGATCAGCTCACGCACTCTTACCTTATCCTCCGGCGGTGCGGAATGCCCGGGGATACTGTTGATAAAAACCTTCTTTCCTGTAAACTTCTCCGGATGCTCATCCAGAATGCCCAGAACATTCAGCATCGTAGCTCTTTCCACATCCGAAAGGCGTTTCATCTGATCCGCATATTTCAGGATGGTAAGGGGCGATACCATTCTCTCTCCGTTAGACCGCATCAATGCTTCGTAAGAATAAATGGAACCGTCCGCCGTGGAAATGATAGGCTGGAAATGATAGGTAAAGAGATTCTCGTCCAGCAGCTTCTCCACCGCATCCCTGTCAGCGATCTCCTCTTTTGTCAGCTTGACTGTCTCCTGAAGCTGTTGTGATGAAGAGGCGTACTTTTGCGCGGAAAGGGCTGTGTATTTCCGCTCCAGTACCTGACACAGCATTTTTCTGCGCAGTGACTCCAGTCCCCGGGAAAGGGTATTAACCCAAAGGCGGTAAACCTCTTCATAGCTTCTTGCCTCACAGCCGTAGCTGATCATAGCATAACCGAAGGAGATATCCTCCATGAAAAGAGGCGTGAAGAAGTAACCCTTTGCCCGGCTCGGATCAGGATCGGGAAGGATATCCTCTACAGGAAATGTATCTTTCATTCCGAGTCCGCCGGATGCCGGGTGTTCCTGGTAATAGTGAATGGCATGTATGATATTGGGTGAATATCCCTCTTTCGGAAAGGCCTTCTCTCCCGGACTCAGCCACTCTTCGTTCAGGAAGAGATCAAAGCGTTCGTAATTCCTGATATGATGCAGATGCTCATAGACTCTTTCCAGGAATTCTTCCGGATCTTCACTTTTCAGAAGATCCTCTTCCATGGTATTGTGAATGGAATAGAAACCGTCCTCCGAAGCCGGTGATTCCCAGGTTTCTCTGTGAAAAATCTTCGGAAGTATCGTATTCTGACAGCCGCAGCTCTCCCCGATATAAAGACGCACATGGGGATTAAGCGGCTTTATCTTTTCATGCTTCAGCAGCTGCAGGATATTCCGCATGGCGGATGCGCCGTAATCCTCTGCAGGAATATAGCAGGAAGTCAGGCTTTTCGGACTGTCCTGCCCCTCCGTTGTGGTTCCATAGCCCACGATGGCGATATCCTCCGGAATCCGGATCCCTGCCTTTTCAAAGGCAACGGCTGCACCGATGGCCATGGGATCATTTGCGGAAAGAAGCGCTTCGGGAAGCGCGCCCGTATCGCGCAGCAGAGCTTCCGCACAGCGACTCCCGCTGGTATACCAGAAATCTCCGTAAAATACTCTGTTTTCCCGGATCTGAAGACCATGTGCCTCCATGGCATCCCGGAAAGCAGCCTCCCGACGCACGGAATGAGGGTGATTCTTTCTTCCTGTCAAAAACGCAAGATCTCTCAGCCTGTGTGTCTCGATCATATGACTGGTCAGGGCATAGACCGATTCATACCCTTCCGTCCACAGGGTCGGGAAATACTTGCTTTCCTTATCGACGCAGAGCACCGGAGGGCAGTTCTCCTCTGCCTTAAGGCGTTCCTCGATCTCCTCCGCCACACCCGGCGTCTGAATTGTGTCAGACATGATAATAACCGCGTCAAACAGCCGGGGATTGAAAAGTCTGAAAATATTGGCATCCCCGACCTCACGTTCGGTATTATTCTGATATTTGATATACATGGAAAATACATACACGCTGTAATCATGCCGGAAAGCTTCCTTCATGACCCCTCGTATAAATTCCTGCTGATAAGATTCCTCTGCCTGTCCCAGAAGAAGCGCGATCTTGCCATTCATCATTCACCAGCCCTCGTTCTTATAACCCTTCCTGAAACTTTCCGATCAGCTCTCAAACGGAAAGTGATAATCAAGTCCCAGCCTGTCACGTACTGCGATCAGATCCCTCTGAACGCCCTCCCCGACGGGCACGCCCTTTTCCTTTCGGAACAGCCACATATCATGTTCCTTCTCTCCTGCCGTGTAGATTCTGTCCTGTCCCGGAGCCTTCTTCGAAGCCCTGAGTTCCCGACAGATATCACCGGCAATACGGCGGAACTCCTCTCGTCCGACAAAAGCATCCGGGTCTACAACGAAGAAGAAATGTCCCAGTCCGTACATTTTCGGTTTCCCGTCGGAACCGATTCCGGAAAGTGCTTTCATGAAGTTTCCTCCGGAAAGTGCCGCAGACAGAACCTCGACAACCGTAGCATAACCGTAGCCCTTATAACCCGCCAGCTCATCACCGATTCCTCCCAGGGGAGTCAGTGCCGCTGTTCCTTCCACCAGTCTTTTCAGGATCTCGGCACTGTCCGTAAGCGGCTCACCCTGATCGGAAATGACAGTCCCCGACGGTGTCGGCTTTCCTTCCCGTGCGTAGTATTCGATCCGCCCTCTCTGCACGATGGATGTCGCACAATCCAGACAGAACGGAAAATCCTCATCTGTAGGCAGAGAAATGGTCAGAGGATTGGTCCCAAGCATATTATCCACACCGAAGGTAGGAGCAATGGAGGGCCGGGCGTTGGTTCCCGACATGGCAACCATTCCCTTCTTTGCTGCCATATCCGTCCAGTAGCCTGCAATCCCATAATGGGTGGAATTCCGGATCGCACCACCGGCCATTCCGTTCTTCTCAGCCTTATCGATCAGCATTTCCATCATCTGATAGCTGGCCACCATTCCCATTCCGTCATGGGCATCCATAACTACCGTGGTGGGAGTCTCCTTTACGATCTCCGTATGGGTAACCGGCAGAAGAGTACCCTTATCGATCCGATCCAGATAGATCGGCTTAAAACGGTTGCAGCCGTGGCTTTCAATCCCTCTCCGGTCTGCTTCCAGAAGTACATCCGTGCAGATCTCTGCGTCTTTTTCCGGCACTCCGAAGTGTGTAAAAGCATCGATCATAAACCGGTTCATCAAATCCCAGTCCACAAAGGGACGCGTTTCCGTAATCTTCCCCATATAACTCCTCCTAAAGCTTCCATTTGATCATCCAGAAAATGAGCATATGAAGCGGATAAAATACATAGAAAAACCATTTGTGAAATGGCGCCCTGCTCCCCGTTTTCCCGTTGTAGAGGAATAATACCGGGATGAAGAGAAAAAGTCCCAGCTGCCACAATTCCCCGTACCAGTGATAATCATTGGCAATGCAGAACGCCGTACTCAGTACCACCATACCGGAGGAAATGGCTATGAAACATCGAAGCTGCCATTTTCTGTTATCCCGATAAACATAAAAAGCCAGTACGAAAAGCGGCCCGAATATTCCCCAATCCCCAAGGGTGGACGCTCCGATGGCCGCTCCAACCAGCAGCCAACGCAGATTCGAATCTGCAAAACGTTCATACAGACAAAGCATTACGAATGAGCAGAACAACGTGTAGATCACGTTCAGATCTATAGTAAGTAGCGTATCCTTATGCATCAGCGCATAGGGTGCCTGAGACAACAGGGCAAAGATGAAAAGCCGGATCCCGTACTTTTTCCGTGAGGAGGTATAATAAAATCCTTCTGCCAGAAAAAGACACATGACAGGTGCTGTAAGCCGCCCGATCACCCGGCACAGAATTCCCGGAACAGTGGTGATGGGAATGAACATCATTCCTACATGATCGATCACCATGGCCAAAATAGCCAGATACTTAAGAAGAGTTCGGTTCCAGATTGTATTATTTGGATACTCCTCCATTTCTTCTCCCTTCAGTCCACAGTTAGTATTATTGTAACAAAAAATAACTGTTCGTTCAAGAAAAAAGGAACAATTGCACAAAAAGAAAGCCCGGAGAAGGAGATTCTTCCGGACTTTCCATACTCTCACCGTTCACAACCCGGACTATGTTCGGAATAATGGGCTGTGAACATCTGTTTAGCCTGTTTTTTTATTCAGATTCTGTTGCTGCTTCCTCTGTATTTCTTCCGCCACGACCCGGCTTTCCGTTAGAATTTCTTCCTCCCGGGAAATTCCCGTCGAAGGGTTGCTGACCGTCGAAGCCTTTCTGTGGTTGCTGGCCATCGAAACCTTCCGGTGGTTGCTGGCCATCGGCCCCCTCCGGCATTTCTCCGTTAAATTCACCCGCATCAAAATCGCCTCCGGGGAAACCGTTCCTGCCAAAGCCTTTCCCGGCTTCCCCATTGTTAAAATCCCGGCCTCCGAATCCGCCGCGGCCTCCCTGGCCGCCGCCTCCAAACTGATTCGATAATGTGGTTACTTCCTTGCCGTTTTCGATGACAGTCCCTCCGTTGATCGTACCGGTTCCGTCATAGTCAAAGGCTGACTGCCCCGTTATATCCACAGTTCCTCCGTTTATGGTGATATTTCCGTTGGAATCCACGCCGTCGGTATCTCCCTGACCCATCACGATGGTTGTTGAGCCGCCGTTAATTTCCACTTCGGGAGTGCCGATACTCGTGGACTTTTTCGCTGCATTGATGCCGTCATCGGAAGCCTCGATGCTGATATTTCCTCCGTTGATCCGGATCTTCGTCGCCTCCATTCCTTCCGCACCCTTAACGGTCAGATCACCGTTATCGACCTGAAGATACGTGGTGGCGTGTACGCAATCATCCTTCGCATTGATCGTTATTGTCCCACCGCTGATGTAAATGTATCCCGTGGTATCATCATCGTCATCCTCTGCATGCAGGCCATCATTGGCTGACTGAATATCGATCGTTCCTCCGGCCACCCGGATGGAATCGTGAGCTTCCAGCGCAGAGCCGCTGCAATTGATGGTGTATGTACCGCCTGTCACCTTTAGATCATCCTTGGAGGTTACGGCATTGTCTGTAGAATTGATGTTCAGACTGCCCTGTCCGTTCAGAACCAGATCCTCCTTGGAGAAGATCACGGCATCCGTATTCGTATCTCCATCCGCTGTAAAGGTGCCCGTTACGGAAAGACTGTTCTCGCTTCCTTCTGTGGTTGTAATAAATACCTTATCCGCGCTCTTTACGTAGATACAGGGAACCGTATCATTGGTAATGGATACACCGTTCAGCACAAGCTGGACCTTGTCAGAATCGCCGGCTTCAACATATACCGTAACGCCGGAGGCTGTTCCGGTGATCACATAAATCCCTTCCTTGCTGATCGTTACATTCTGTCCGTCCGTTACCGTAATCGTCTCTGCTCCCGAGAGATCCGCCGTCTGGGTAAGATCACGTTCGGAGAAAAGATCTGCCGTTTCAAACCAGCTGTTGGAAGAAACCGATGCTATACTGACCGCCTCCGCGGTGGTATCCTCAGACGAAGCTGTCGTATTGGTATCCTTAGCCGAAGCGATTGTTTCCCCGGCATTGTCCTCAGACGAAGCTGTTGTTCCGGCCTGTGTCGTAGCCGCAGAGGAATTTTCGGTTGCGTTGGAATTTACCGAAGCGGCTGAGCCGCAGCCCGCCAGTGCCCCTGATAATATAAGTGCCGTTATGATCATCATTCTTCTCTTTTTCATAATTCATTCCTCCCTTCTCCTTTTTTCAGGAGCCTGTATTTCAGGTTTTTTTCTTTGTATGCGTGTACTTTAACCTGTCAACCTTAAAGAAGTCTGAAATATATAAAATTTTTTCAAATAAAGTTCAAAAGACCGCAATCCCCGAAATCCCGGTTAAATGCGGGAGCTTTCGTTCTGCGGTCTGAGATAAGTATATTTCAGTTTCTGTCATTCGGCTTTTTCCTTTGCATTCCGCTTCTCCATTTCGGAATACAGCAAAAATGCGCTTTTTTCATGGGTATGCTTGATGGCATACAGAGCCTGGTCCGCTTTACGGAAGAGAATATCCAGATCCATGGTATCCATCGGATACAGGGCCACACCGATGCTGGCCGAGATACGGAAGGTCTGCTCCTGCTCGCCCTTTTCACCGCTGATCACATGAGCTTCAATCGGTTCATCCATCCGTTCACAGATCAGACGACCCACATTTTCTACCGCAGCGGAAGTGGACGCATTCCGGAAGATCACCAGGAATTCGTCTCCACCCACCCGGATAGCCGTAAGACGATCCTGACCCAGATGGTTCAGCCGGTGGCCAACTTCCTTCAGAACCACGTCACCCATCTCATGTCCGTAATTGTCATTGATGGGCTTGAAGTAATTCAGATCCAGTGAATAAACAGCGATGGGATAATTCTCTGCCTGCTTCACCAGTTCTTCCACATAGCCGATACCGTACCGGCGGTTGAACAGCCCTGTCAGAACATCCGTATTGGATATTTTTTCCAGATGAAGATTCATTTCCCGCAGTTCCCGGGTCTTTTCTTCCACCATTTGCTCCAGCCGTTCATTTTCATTCTTCTGCTGGAGCAGCAGCTCCTCGGACAGTACATTTGTCTGAACGGTTTTACACATGATGACATAGCCCATCGTGATGGCAAAAACAAAGAAAACATCCTGTTCCTTAAAGAATCCCACGATGTAAAGAATCGCCGCTGTCGCCAGGATCAGTATCGCATTTATCCAATAGATTGCCCGGAAACGCCGATGTAAATAGCTGTCAGCATTATCCACCTGAGACACCATTTCACGGTCAATATCCTTCAGCTTTCCATAGGACAGTGATGCCGAATAGATCATTATAAAGAGCATATACAGAATATCGATATAGGCATCTTCCGATTCACTTCCGAGAAGGAGCTTCAGCGTAAAACGGATCTCGAAAACGTTATGGAAGGACATAGCTCCAAGGAAAAAATAAAAGGGAAGAGTATGGCCTTTTATTCCTGTCTTAATAAGAATGACCACAATCAGGATCAACAGGAATATCGTTGCAAAGAAATAAAGGAGTGTATTAACAGTTTCAAAATTGATCCTGTAATCCGGATTGCGGTTCTGCAGCCACCGTTGAAAGATAACAAAGGCGATCGTAGTCAGGACAAAGGTATCCACCAGCACTACCTGAAAATCGTTCCTCCGGAAGCTGATCTTCAGGTAGGAAACCAGTCCGCCGATGTAGAAATAATCCGGAATGAGATACAGGTTATCGGAGATAATCGAGATCACTTCATTTTCCGGGAGCATATACTGCTCTAAGATCCAGAAAAGATCTGCGATAAACCAGATGAAGATGCCGATCATCACCCATTTTGCGGCATACCAGTATTTTCCCATATTTTCACGGGAAATGTACATCAGAAAAGCTGCGGTAAAAGATATTACGGGGGAGGAAAGATTGTAGACGATATCAGCTTTGAGAAGTGTTGAAACGGCATAGACAACCCAAAAAAGGGCCATGATCGCCCCGACAATATATCGGATTTTGTTTTGGCGCTGGTCACTATAGGTCATACCGGTATCCCCCCGTTATTGGTACAGGTTTATTATAACATAAAGAAAGGGGGATTGTATATTAGAATATGGGGGCGCATCCGTTGCGCCACTTCGGTTTTCTGTTTTTCGGTCCAGCGGGCGAGTCGGAGGCGCATCTCCGGATGCTTCGCATCCGTTGCGCACTTCGGTTTTCTGTTTTTCGGTCCGGCGGGCGAGTTGGGGGCGCATCTCCGGATGCTTCGCATCCGTTGCGCCCCTCGTTTTTCTATTTTTCGGTCCGGAGAACAGGGGGCGCATCTCCGGATGCTTCGCATCCGTCGATGTCGCGCCCCTCGGCGCATACATGTGCCTTCGGCACATGCGCACCCACCCCCGCAGGCCATAGCTTCGTGCAAGCACGGCTGTGGCCTGTGGGGGTGGGCTGCACATGCTTCGCATGTGCGTGCCTCGGGGGAACGCGCAAAAAAAATGATCCTCTGCAGCAGGGAGGATCATTTTCCTTTGCACGTGATAAATCGCGGCAAAAATGATTTACACGGAAAGGATACCATATGCCACAGGACAAAAATCGGACACTTTTTGAAAATATAAGACAGAAGCCCTGAGTTCTGAAGCTGCAATACGCAGAAAAAAATGCGTTCCGATATTGTAAAGTGAGAGAAAAATCGTTATAATCGAATGTATGAAGTTCATTCAGTTCTATTCTGTTGCATAAAGGGGTGCCGCATGAAGAAAAGATTGGTTACAAGAAGTGATTTTGACGGTTTGGTCTGTGCAATGCTTCTGAAGGAAATGGATCTGATCGATGAGATCAAATTCGTTCATCCGAAGGATGTGCAGGACGGAAAGATCGATATCACGGAGAATGATATCACAACCAACCTGCCCTTTGATCCGAGGGTTGGTCTGGCTTTTGACCACCATGAAAGCGAGCTTCTCCGGAATAAGGTGGAGGATTATCGCGGTAAGTACATTATCGACGGAGATGCGCGTTCTGCTGCGCGTGTGGTTTATGATTACTACGGTGGAAAGGATCGTTTTACCCGGGTTTCCGATGAGATCATGTGGGCCGTTGATAAGGGAGACAGTGCGGATTTCACGGTTGATGAGATTCTGAATCCCACAGGCTGGGTACTTATGAACTTCCTGATGGATGCGCGTACCGGCCTTGGACGTTTCCATGATTTCCGGATCTCCAATTATGAGCTGATGATGCAGCTTATTGATTTCTGTGTGGATCACAGCATTGATCAGGTACTGGAGCTTCCGGACGTAAAAGAGCGCGTGGAAATGTACTTCTCCCAGCAGGAGCTTTTCAAGGCCCAGTTACAGAAGGTTACCACGATTCATGACAAGGTGGCTCTGATCGATCTTCGGAATGAAGATCCGATTTATACAGGAAACCGTTTTATGGTTTACGCCATGTGGCCGGAGACAGAGCTGTCCGTGCATGTGGCTTGGGGCTTCCGAAAGCAGAATACAGCAGTTATGATCGGAAAATCCATTGTGAACCGTGCTTCGAAGTTCAATATCGGTGAACTGTGCCTGTCCTATGGCGGCGGCGGACACGCAAATGCCGGTACCTGCCAGCTTGACAATGACCGGATCGATACCGAACTGCCCATCATTTTGGACAAACTGAACGGTCTGCGCCCGGTCTAGATACTAAGCATAAAAGAAGTGAATAATAACCGGAAAAAAAGGCGTGCCCTGAAGGCACGCCTTTTTTATCCGGAGCTATTTAATGCTCCCGCATCCGCCATATGCTTCCGCTCCACGCTTCTGCTTTCAGCTTCCGCTTTACACCTCTCCCGGCTCCCATTTTCCCAGTACATCACAGAGACTAACCGCAAGAATGTCATTCACGAAGGGACTCTTCACGAAGATATTCGTGATATTTACCTTCTGATACTTACCATCCTCGCCAAGCTGGCGGATCATGACATCAATGCTCTTTTCGCCGCGCTCATACGCTTCGATCTGTTTCTTTACACTGAATGTCTCCAGGTACTTTTCCCTGTCATCCGGATGGATGGCGGAGAGACTGTTCGTGATCCGTTCCTCCAGAGAACTGGTAACCGGAAATGTATTCGACTCCAGCTCATCATGCCGGGTTACATAGTAACTGTTCCGGGACAGATTCATGTAAGTAACGGTAGGATACTTTACGAAAAAGGCATCCACAAGAAGAGCGGCCGCCGAAGCAGGCGCCTGGGTTACCAGTATATCCTCCGGCTCCATCTCCGTCTGTATCTCCTTATACCGTGCAATAAAGATATCCGCCGGCATAGGCTCATCATACAGATACCCCTGAACGACCTTACATCCGCTGGTCCGAAGGAAATTCAGCTGTTCCTCAGTCTCGATACCTTCCGCAACCGTATTCAGATTCATGCGGTTAGCGATGTTGAAGATACTCTCCAGCACGATCCGGTCAACTGCATTATTGTGCTTTTCATCAAAAAGAGAACGGTCGATCTTGATGACATCGATGGTAAGATCAGACAGAAATCCCAGTGTGGTAAAGCCCTGACCCACATCATCCAGCGCCACGCGGAAATCCTCCTTCCGGATGTCGCCAAGCATATACTGAATCTCTTCCGGGTTCTCCATCAGTGACGACTCGGCCACTTCAATAATGATCAGCTTATGAGGGATATTGTACGAATCCACCAGTTCCCTCAAACGACTGACGGTATCACCCTCATAAATGTGCCGTCCCGAGAAGTTGATGGAAATGGGGATCTTCGGTACATTTTCCTCATCCAGACGGTTCAGGAATTCGCAGGCTTCGCGAACCATGTACCAGTCCAAATCAAGAATATCATCCGTCATCTCCATCTCCGGAATAAAATATCCGGGAAGGATCAGCTTACCTGTCTCATCAATCCAACGAGCCAGGATCTCTGCCGACCAGGGTCTTCCTGTCAATGCATCATACTGCGGCTGAAAAAACGGGACAAATTCCCTTTTCTCCATCGCCTCTCTTGCTTCCTCTACTACGCCCATATTAACACCTCTGTCTTCCGGATCCTTACTCCATCTGGTAACAGGAGTCTGTCAGGTTTATTTTACTGGAAATTGTTCGGCTGCTGGGGCTGCTGGGGCTGCTGCTGATATCCCTGAGGCTGTCCGTAGGGCTGCTGCTGAGTCTGGAAACGCGGCTGAGCCTGCGGCATGGGAACGCCCTGATGACGCATCACCATATCCTGTCCGATCAGGATCGCATACAGGCCACCCGGAACACACATATAAACACAGGTTTCCATCAGGCCCTGGAAGATCATGTAGGCTACACCTGCTCCCTTGTACTGGGTAGCACCAATGATCGTCGCTACAATCCCGAGTATGCCGACAACTGCCGCTGCAATAATCAGGATCTTCTTGATTGTTTCTCTGAGAACTGAACTGTTATTCATTTTAATCCTCCCTTTATAAAAATGAATGTCAAAAGCTACTCCACATATTATACTCTAAAACCGGTATAAATGGCAACTGTTTTGGGGGTCTGAAAGCAGAAAAAAACGCCTTACTTTCCCGCCCTACTCCGCTTCGGTCACGTCCGCCTTTGTGAAGGTTGTGATCACCGATCTGTCGAAGGATGTTTCCTGCACCAGGCGGTTGGCCTGACGTTCCACGGAACGCTCGAAGAAATTCCTCACTTCACGTCCGTTTGCAAAGTGTTCATCCTTGTCTTCCACCAGTCTGTGAAAATATTCTTTCACTTCCTGATCGGCTTCCGGCGCCAGATGGAAATCCTGGGCTGCGCACATGGAACAGAAAATGGTATACAGTTCTTCCTCCGTATAGTCGGTAAATTCAATGAACTTGCTGAAACGGGAACGAAGTCCTGGATTCGACTGCAGGAATTCCTCCATTTCATCGGTATAACCCGCAACGATCACGACAAAACTGTCTCTGTCATCCTCCATCCTCTTCAGGAGGGTATCCACGGCCTCCTGTCCGAAATCTCCGTTTTCTTTTTTATTCGTCAGTGTATAGGCCTCGTCGATAAAGAGAACACCTCCCATCGCGCTGTCGATCACTTCCTGCGTCTTCTGCGCCGTCTGGCCGACATAGCCCTCAACCAGTCCTGCCCGGTCCACTTCAACGAGCTGTCCCTTGCTGACAACTCCCAGTGCCCTGTAGATCTTCGCCAGAAGACGGGCAACCGTTGTCTTGCCTGTTCCGGGATTTCCCGAGAAGACAAGGTGGAGAGACATTTCCGGCTGGGCAAGTCCCATTTCTTCACGGATCTTTCGGACGCGGATCACGTTGACCAGATTGCTCAGGTTCTTTTTTACCTCCTTCAGACCGATCAGATGATCCAGTTCATCCATCAGCTCGTCCAGAGGACGCTGTTCCACAACCTCCTCATTGCCGGTTTCCTTCTGTCTCCGCTCGATCCGGCCTACGTACTTTTCTTCCCTGGTTCCCTTCTCTCCTGACCGAACAGCTCCCGGTGCCGCGCCGAAGTTCTTGCCGGAATCCTTCCTGCCGGGCATATTGATCCCACCCTTCAGATTATCCGGCACCTCCTGCATTTCAACACCATCGAAAAGCGTTTTCGGTTTATCATCTTCCACAAAATAGGAAGCGGCAACTGTCATATCCACCGTGGCATCCGGCCTCGGAGGTCCTCCCGAAGCTGCCTTGGGAATACCGAAATTCGGATCGCCCTTGATTCCCCTCCGCAGCGGATCTACGGCGTAGTAAAGGCCGTACTTCTTCAGGAATTCGTTCATCATATTGATGTAATCCGTGATCCTCTGTACCTCATGCTCACTGATCCCGCCATAGGCGATGTATTCCAGACCGATGTCACGGAAGGTATTTACGATAAAGCGTGAAATGGAAATTCCCTGATCCGATCGGCGGGAATTGGGAGAAAGGTCATCCTTCACAAAGTATTTCAGGGAATCCGGCACTCTTTGCAGAATGTCCGGATCCAGACAGTTCTCATTCCGGAAGCTGAAGAACTGCTTTGTGGTCAGTTTGATCCCCAGAAGTTCATTCGCAAAGGATACCTGGCGGACGGGCTCGGAGCTCTCCGGATCATACAGGTATCCGAAAAAAACCAAAAAATCAAAACGGAGCAACTCCCTCAGTGTGATCACAGCATCCGGGGGATATGTTCCGTTTTTCTTAATAGCTACTTCATCTGCATACGAAAAAGCACAGCTCACGGCGTAAGCCGGACTGAAATCAGTCGGTGGAATGGGCATGGCGTTCCGCGTAGGGGGTGTAGGAACGCTCCTCCATGACGGACCTGTAAGCTGGTCGAATAATCTTGTCCACATTGATCAATTCCTCGATTCTGTGCGCTGACCAACCAACAATACGCGCGATTGCAAAAATCGGTGTGTATAGCTCTGTTGGTATACCGAGCATATTATACACGAAACCGCTGTAAAAATCCACATTTGCGCTGACGCCTTTATAAATTTTTCTTTTTTCGGCAATGATCTCCGGAGCCATTTTTTCGATTTCCGCATAGAGTTCGAATTCCTTCTCCAGATGCTTCTCCACCGCCAGCTTCTCCACAAATTTCCGGAAGACTCTGGCCCGGGGATCGGAAATGGAATAAATGGCATGTCCCATACCGTAGATCAGGCCCTGTCTGTCAAAAGCATCCCTGTCCACGATCCGTGCCAGATAATCCTTTAAGCGCGCAGTATCCTTATAATCCGGCACATGAGCACGGATATCTTCCATCATCTGTATAACCTTCAGGTTCGCTCCGCCGTGCTTCGGTCCCTTCAGAGAGGACAGGGCAGCCGCCATAACGGAATAGGTATCGGAGCCTGCGGAAGAAACCACCCGTGTGGTAAAAGTGGAATTATTTCCGCCGCCATGCTCCGCGTGCAGCACCAGGGCCGCATCCAGAACCTGTGCCTCCAGCTGCGTATACTGCTTATCGGGTCTGAGAAGCCGCAGGACATTTTCCGCCGTTCCGATCTTCGGATCCGGAAAATGGATGTACATGCTTTCATCCTTCTCATAATGGTTGTATGCACAGAACCCGTATACCGCAAGCATCGGGAATTCACTGATCAGACGCAGGCACTGCTTCAGGACATTCGGGATGGAGAGGTCGGATACATTGTTATCATAGGCCGAAAGCGTCAGCACGGACTTCGTCATGGAATTCATGATATCATGGCTGGGCGCCTTCATGATCACATCGCGGGTGAAATTCGTGGGAAGGGTCCGGAGCGAACCCAGCATTTCCTTGAATTCCGCAAGCTCATCCCCCGTGGGAAGCTCCCCGAACAGCAGCAGGTACGCCACCTCCTCGAAGCCAAAACGTTTGAAGCCGAAATCCTTCACCATATCGATCACGTTATAGCCCCGGTACCAGAGCTGCCCGTCACAGGGCACCTCTTTTCCATCCTCGATCCTGGAGGAAATGATCTTGGAAATATTGGTCACGCCCGTAAGAACGCCCTTTCCGTTCTTATCGCGAAGTCCTCTTTTTACTCCGTACTGATCATACAGATTGACATCCACCTCGTCAGCTTTACGGCATATGGCCTCCTGACGGGCCGCATATTCACTTACCTTCATGAACGTCCCCCTTTTTTCTTCACTAAATTCCGGCTGATATTCCCGGGCCATTCCACGGCGCGGTCATACGCTCCGCACGATCTCTGCAACCGCTGAATCTCAGGTCCCTTCACCCTTCGGGATCCACAACCCCTTACTCCGTCCTGGTGGTAAGAAGGGTATTCTCCTCGGAATGCAGGATATCCATAAATTCTTCGCCGGTAATGGTTTCATTTTCAAAAAGGTGCTTGGCGATCTCATGAAGCTTCTGGATATTCTGCTCCAGAATCTCTCTCGCCTTTTTATGCTGAGAAGAAACCAGTTCCACAACCATACGGTCGATCTTCGTCTGAGTCTCCGGTGCACAGGCCAGGGATGTATCACCCCCGAGATACTGATTCGTCAGCACCTCCATGGCCACCATATCAAATTCTTCCGTCATGCCGAAACGTGTGATCATGGCACGGGCATACTTGGTTGCCTGTTCGATATCATTTGCCGCTCCGGTGGTGATCTCGTTGAAGATCAGCTCTTCCGCGGCACGGCCGCCTGCCAGAGTAGCGATCTTGTTCAGAAGCTCTGTCTTCGTCATCAGATTCCGGTCATCCTCATCCACCTGCATGGTATATCCCAGCGCACCGCTGGTACGGGGGATGATGGTGATCTTGGTAACCGGCGCGGACTGGGTCTGCATGGCCGCAACCATTGCATGTCCCACCTCATGATAGCTGACAACCAGCTTTTCCTTATTCGTCAGGATCTTATTCTTCTTCTGATAACCTGCGATGACCACCTCTACGGATTCCATCAGGTCATCCTGCTGTACCACTCTTCTTCCTTCACGGACAGCCTTCAAAGCCGCTTCATTCACGATATTCGCCAGCTGTGCACCGGATGCACCGGAAGCCGTCTTGGCTATGATATCGAAATCCACATTTTCGGAGATCTTGATCTTCTTCGCATGAACCCTGAGGATATCCACACGTCCCTTCAGATCCGGAAGCTCCACGGGAATCCGCCGGTCAAAGCGTCCCGGGCGCAGCAGTGCGGGATCCAGGGACTCCGGCCGGTTGGTCGCAGCAAGGATCACAACGCCTGTATTTCCTTCAAATCCGTCCATTTCCGAAAGCAGCTGGTTCAGGGTCTGCTCCCGCTCATCATTTGTCGTAAGGCTTCCGTCTCTCTTCTTTCCGACGGCATCGATCTCGTCGATGAAAATGATACAGGGGGCCTTCTCTTTTGCCTGTTTGAAGAGGTCGCGGACCTTGGCCGCACCCATACCTACAAACATCTGCACGAATTCCGAACCGGAGATCGAGAAGAACGGTACATTTGCCTCGCCGGCTACCGCCTTGGCCAGCATGGTTTTACCGGTACCCGGAGGGCCCACCAGCAGTGCGCCCTTGGGAAGGGTCGCACCGATTTCCGTATACTTTTCCGGATTATGCAGATAGCCGACGATCTCCGAGAGAAGATCCTTTGCCTCCTCCTCTCCGGCTATATCCCGGAAACGTACATCATTATTCGACTTCACATATACTCTGGCATTGCTGCGGCCCGAACCCATGGAGAAGGAGAGCATATCCGGCTCATCTCCCATCCGCTTCATCAGCCGCCGGGAGATCAGCTTCCAGACGATGAAGATCAGCGCAAATTGCAAAACCAGCATGATCCCGTAGTAAAGGATTGGATTTGTCTGGGTGATGATCTCCGCTCCGAAGGTGGCTCCGGATTTGTAGAGTCTTTCGTAGAGGTTTGCATCCTCCATCAGACCGGTTTTATAGATCTCGCCGCTCTTATCCTTGAAGACGATCATATTGGATTCGATCGAGGCTTCCGTCAGCTCCTTTTTCTCGATCTTCTGCATAAAGACGTTATAACCGACCTCTGTCACCTGCTTGGTCAGAAACCGCTTGTACACAAAAATATTTACGACTCCGAAGATCACCAGCATGATAATGACAAAGGAGATAGAGTTTTTCTTGTTGGGCCGCATTTCCTGCATTGTCCTGTCCTCCTTAAAATGTGCAACCGAAAATAGTACTCTTACGGCAGTGTGCCAATCGGAATCTTAACATAGAAAATCCGCCGGTGACAATAGCTACGGCGGATTATAAATTAAACTTGATATTCCTACAGCATGGGGGCAATGACACGCAGCAATGAGTCCAGGACCTGTCCCGGAACAGTTCTCTTCGTATCCTCATCCGTCACTTCATGGCTGATCTTAAAGGTTTCACGGAAATCCAGGTATAGCCGGCTGGCCGTTTTTGCATCCGAGAAAAATACCGCATCCTCGAAATGCAGGAAGAGACTCCGGTAGTCAAAATTCACGGTTCCCACCACACCCTTGACCGAATCACAGAGCATGCATTTGGAATGCAGGAAGCCGGGCGTATAGATATAGATCCTCACCCCGCTCTGCTTC
This sequence comes from Eubacterium sp., assembly GCA_017541035.1. Classification (GTDB taxonomy): domain Bacteria; phylum Bacillota; class Clostridia; order Lachnospirales; family Lachnospiraceae; genus Eubacterium_Q. The sequence goes on from JAFXZW010000052.1 coordinate 125,931, forward strand.
AGATACGGAAAGGCGGACTTCGTAAGCCGGTACACCATTTTTTTATCAGGAATTCCCGGAACCACGATACGCACGTCCACGCCGCGCCGCGCCGCAATGCAGACCGCACGGGTCAGTTCATCGCTCATGATCAGATATGGCGTGAAAATGTAAATCCTCCGTTTTGCCTGGTTGATCAGTTCAATGTAAACATTTTCCGAAAGCGGTTTCTCATCAAAGGGATCATCCCCGTAGGGCTGGACAAAGGCCTCCGATCTCTCCGACGTATGATACCGGTTTGGCATGTAGTCCTTCAGATCGTTGATCATGCCCATGAAGGCTGCCTTCTCTTCCTCGTCCATCTCGGCAAGCCTTTCCTGCGTCCGGGCAACCTGACGGTTATGCTCCAGCTTTTTATCCAGGCGACGAAGAAGGTATGATTTTTTCCGATTCCGGCGATAGGCCTTCACATCCACCGCCTCCCACATTTCCAGGAACATCAGCGTCAGATTCCAGACACCGTCTCCTATCAAGCGGATACCCGCGTCCTTCCATTTTCCGTAAGGGCAATTGATGTTCACATACCGATCCGACAGATTCATACCGCCGGTGAAACCGATGTATCCGTCCACGATCAGCATCTTCCGATGATCCCGGTTATTCATGAATACCGAAAAGAAAGGAACCATGCGGTTATACTTCAGACATTTGAAATTGGGACTGATCTTGTTCAGGGTCGTATTGTATTTCCGGGGCAGATACTGGGAGCAGCCAAAATCGTCATAAAGCAGGCAGACCTCCACGCCCTGCTCCGCCTTATCGATCAGCAGATTCAGCATGGGTTCCCAAACATCCCCCACCTCGATGGTAAAATATTCCAGAAAGATAAAATGCTCTGCTTTCCGGATTGCCTCCATCATTCCTTCCAGAAGGGTTTCTCCGCTGCTGTAATAGGTCAGATTCGTATTCTGGTGCACCGGGAAACATTGTTCATTGAAAATGTAACTTGACGTTCCCGCCCCGCGGACGTCCTTTTGCAGAAAAGCCTCCTGTGTCTTTCGGTCCTGAAAGTAGGAAAGGTGGTACTTCACATTTGCCGCTTCCAACCGGCGTTTAAAGTTTCGTCCCGGTTTGCGGTTTCCGAAAAGGTAATAGAATGGCGCTCCGAAGACCGGAAGCAGGAGCACAACAATGATCCAGATCAGGCGGTATTCCGACTGCTCCCCTCTGTCATTCAGGATGACGATCACAAAAATGATGGAAAGAACCCGCATGATCCCGTTGAGCAGTGGGAAAAAATCAAGGAGGCTTGTAACCGCCAGGTAGATCCAGAACAACTGAAGTGCAATAAGAATCCCGGCTGGGAGAGCCCGGCCGAACAGAAGATTCTTATATCTTTTCATGGATGGTTTCTTTTTTTCGTTCATATCTACATTTCCATAATTGCATCAATCGACTCAAGGCATGCATTGCGGAATCCGCAAGCCTCCAGTGCCGCTACCCCGCGGATCGTCGTTCCTCCCGGTGAACATACCTGGTCCTTCAGCACGCCCGGATGTTCACCGGTTGCAAGCTGAAGTCCGGAGGAGCCGTGAATACTCCCACTCACCATGCGGTAGGCCGTTGCCCGGGGAATACCGTACTTTACTGCCGCATCCGCATAAGCCTCAATCATCATATCCACAAATGCCGGGCTGCAGCTGGTGATGGCCATACCCACCCGCATCAGATGCGAGGGCAGAACTTCTACGGAACCCACAGCCGTCAGCAGATCCTTCGCATAGGCATTGTCTTCGGGTGTAAGGGTATTCTCCTCCTCGAAAAGGGTTACACCGTCCCGGATCCTGGCAGGTGTATTCGGCATGATACACTGTACACGGAGGGCAGACAGACCGTTTTCCCGGAACTTTGCCAGAGAGAAGCCGGCGGCAATGCAGATCACCGGCATATTCGGTGCATTTGTTATGATCACCTTTGCATTTTCCAGTACCTGCTGGGGCTTGCAGGCGATCACAACGATGTCTACCTTCTCCAGCATTTCCGCCAGATTCTTACAGCCCGTAAGCCCGAGTCTCTCCTGCTTCTCCGCCAGCTGCTCCTTATCCGGTGTATAGGCATACGCAAAATCCGGTGTGAGCTTTCCTGCCGCAACAAAACCGGAGAAAAGAGCCTCTCCCATATTTCCGATACCGATAAATCCTACACGTTTCATTTTTAACTCCTTCTGTCAGCGTATTTTTAACGGTCTGCACATACTGCAAACCTCATGGTTCATCTGCGGATCTTATACAATCTTCTCAAAATCATCTGCTCCGTGCTTGCAGATCGGGCATATAAAGTCATCCGGAAGCACCTCGCCCTCGTAGATATAGCCACAGATCCGGCAGCGCCAGCCCTTCACCTTCGTCTCCTGCGGTTTGGGCTTGATATTTGACTGATAGTATGCATAGGTGGCAGACGGATCATTATTCAGGACGCCGCCATCCGTCACATCCGCAATAAACATGGTATGGGTTCCGAGGTCCACCTCCTGCACAACCTTGCCGCTGATAAAGGCATTCACACCCTTTGTAACCACGAAAAGCCCGTTATTGGAACGGACCGCGTCCGTGAAATCCGCGAACTTGTCCACCTCGCGTCCGGTCTGAAAACCGAAATGCGTGAAAAGCGAAAACTCTGCCTTCTCGGAAATAACGGAAATGTTGAACTCTCCAGTCTCCTTAATGATATCATGGGTATAATTCGCCTTGTTCACACAGATGGAAATGCGGTTGGGCGTGGTGGTTACCTGGATTGCCGTGTTAATGATGCAGCCATTGTCTTTTCCCTCTGCCGTTTTTGCCGTCAGTACATAGAGTCCGTACCCCAGCTTGTACATCGCTTCTTTGTTCATCTTATTACCCCCTATCTATAATAATTGTTGCCGGATCAAAGCTTCTCAGCTCCGACCGTTCCGCCATGCCAATCCGTGTCAGCGTAATCCCCGTATTACGGAGCCCCATTACCGCAGGATATGCCTCATCTCCCGCACCGCTGTCCCCAGCCGGCGATGAAACTGCTCGAAGAAATCCTCTTCCCCATATTCCGTCACATAAAAAAGCTCCAGCAGGAACAGCATGAAGTTCCGGATCTGCTTCGGGTCCTTCGCCTCCGCCGTCTTTCTCTGTGCCAGTTTGAGGAAATTATGCCACTTTCTCACGAAGGCAGTGTGTTCCTCGATGGGCTCAATGTCGATCCACTTCTCCACCTTCACCTTCGCGCGGTTTTTCTTTGTGCATTCATTTACCTGCAGGAAATATTTAAAATCACCCTTCTCGTAATATCTCCCCAACGGAAAAAGCCGGCAGATGGAAGGCCTGTAAGGATGAATGCTGCAGCGCCCCTGCTCATTCAGGAAAGAGCAGCCATGGGTCATTTCCATGTGCGGCAGGATCAGACCGTCCAGCATCGAAAGCGAGATCTCATGCTCCACCATTTCCGAGAAGCTTTTTCCCGTTCCTTTGCAAAGCATCCGGACATCATAAGGGTCTAATGTAATGGAGCTGCCCATATCGCTTTCACAGCATTTGCTGCAGCCTTTGCAGTCTGCACAGTCTGCCCGTACCATATCATTCAGTTCATAGAGTCTGCCGTCGGATATCTCCTCCAGCGTTCCTTCCCGAAGCATGCTTTTTCTCCAATCTCTTTTAATTCTCTCCCATTTTTTCAGGCAGAATATAAGAGAGCAGCATCGCGACCACGAAAACCACCGCGACTACATTTGTTTTAAAGATGTCCTGAACAATGTTAGGAAAATGATTCCAGATATCTGCCTCACTTGCGGCTGTCGTTCCGACAGCAAGCGCCAGCGCCAGAGAGGCAATGGTGATATTCTTCTGGGTAAATCCGCAGTCCGCGATCATCTTCATTCCGGCCAGAAGGATCTGCCCAAACATCAGGATCGTGCATCCGCCCAGAACCGGCTGCGGAATGGATGCAAAAAAGTGTCCGACGGGCGGGAACAGGCCGGCAATTACCAGGATGCCCGCACCTGTCATGATCGTAAACCGGTTGACTACCTTTGTCATGGCGATCAGGCCTACATTTTGAGAAAAGGATGTGACCGGAGGACAGCCGAAGAGAGACGACAGGGAGGACGCAAATCCGTCAACCACCAGCGACCCGGATACTTCTTCATCCTTCACCGGTCTGCCAAGGCCTCCAATTGCCATAGCGGAAGTATCTCCTATGGTTTCCGTTGCGGATACCAGGAAAATCACAAATATGGAGAGGATGGGGCCCAGCTTGAATTCCGGCACAAAGATCAGGAAATGCGGAAAAGAGATAAACCCTCCGTCCATAATACCGGACAGATCTACCATACCCAGACAGATGGACAGGATATAGCCCAGGATCAGTCCGATCAGAATCGCCAGCGAACGGTACGTTCCCTTGGCCAGCGCCATCCAAAGCAAAGAAACCAAAAGAGTAAATGTCGCAACAACCAGATTCTTCGGTGAACCGTAATCCTCCGTGTAGCCGCCGCCAAAGGAACGAACCCCCACGGTAAAAAGAGAAAGGCCAATGCCGCATACCACGACAGCAGGAACAATGGGCTTGATAAAATGGCTGATCCTCCGGACGGTAAGCCCCAGCAGTCCCTCCAAAAGTCCTCCGGCAAGAACTGCTCCGAGCATGACCGGATATCCGTTATTGGCCGCAATGGTGCTGAGAGCGGTAACGAAAGTAAAGCTGACACCCATTACAATGGGCAGCCTGGAACCGATCCGCCAGATCGGATAGAGTTGGAGCAGGGTTGCGATTCCCGCAATAAACATGGCATTCTGGATCAGATAACCCAGTTGTTTTCCGTCAATGGTCGGAACCGCGGCTGCGGCTATGATGGTGATCGGTGTCAGATTGGCGACAAACATTGCAAGAACATGCTGAAGGCCATATGGGATTGCCCGTCCCAAAGGAACCCTTCCATCCAGCTGATAGATATTCTCCACAACCACATTCGGGTTCTTCGCTCTTCTCCTCTTTTTCTTGCCCTTCGCCATAACCGGTCTCCTCATTTACGGATTAGAAGCTGTAACATAATCCCTCATCATTACAGCATATCCGAAATACTGTCTGTCAGCAGAAAATTCAATCAGCTTCTGAACACGATCTCCCCGTCATCCGTCATGCTGTCAATCACGGCAAGCGAAGTAACGGAGAAACCCTTTTCACGCAGATGCTTCCCGCCATCCTGGAAACCCTTTTCGATGCAGATCCCGATTCCGTCTACTGTAGCCCCTGCCATCCCACAGAGGTCTATCAATCCAAGCATGGCATTCCCGGTTGCGAGAAAATCATCCACGATGAGTACGTGGTCCTGCTCATTCAGATACCGTTTCGAGATGATCACCTGATAATCTTTTTTATAAGTAAATGAACTTACCGTCGCGGCATACAGATCATTTCCCAGGTTCAGGCTCTGGCTCTTCTTTGCAAAAAGCAGCGGAACGCCAAAGATCCGCGCTGCCGAGCAGGCAATGGCTATTCCGGACGCCTCAATGGTGAGGATCTTCGTGATCCCGCAGTCCTTGTAAACATCATAAAAGGCCGCCCCGATCTGATCCATAAGACCTACATCGATCTGATGATTCAGAAAGCCGTCAACCTTCAGTATATTTCCGGGATAGATCCTTCCCTCCTGTCTGATACGTTCCTCAAGTATTTTCATAAACCGATTCCTCGCTTGGTTTTCTTTTCCGGATCAGATATGTTACCATTATACAGCTTTCCTCTGCGCAAAACAAATACAAAATGGATGAGTGTCTCCCCTAATATGTAAATTTTTCGTTATCTACTTGTATTTTGAATGGGTTTATGTTACCCTTATCCCGATATTCAAAGGACAGAGTACTATAATAAAGTAACTTTTTAAGAAAGGATGTGTTTCTATGGCAGATAACTATGATCCGAATCAGAATCTTAATCAGGGATACGGTGGAAATTATCCGCAGCAGTACGGCCAGAACGGCCAGTACAATCAGGACCCGCAGCAGATGTACCAGCAGCAGATGTATCAGCAGCAGATGAGCCAGGCAATGTACAACAACCAGCCTTCATTTGCTCCCGGACAGCAGGGATACGGCAACAGCGCATACGGAAATCCGGCTGTTGACATTCAGAAGGTACTTGTCCGTTCCTTCGTATTTATGTTCATAGCCCTTCTCGTATCGGGCATCACCGCACTGGCTGTTGCAACCTCATGGTCAGAGGGCGGCGCTCTGGGAAGACTTATTTACGGAAGCCGTTGGGGCTTCATGATCTTTATCATTGCAGAGTTCGCACTTGTCATTGCCTGCAACGTAATGATCAAGAAGAACAATCTGGTGGCATCCGCCATTCTCTTCTTTGCCTACTCGGTTGTTAACGGCTTGACCCTGTCGGTCATCTTCTTAGCTTACACAACAGGATCCATTACACAGGTATTCTTTATTGCAGCCGGCATCTTCGGCGTAATGGCTCTGGTAGGTGCAACCACAAAGATTGATCTTACCAAGCTCGGACCCATTCTCGTTATTGGTCTCTTCGGCATTATCATCGCTTCTGTGATCAACATGTTCATCGGATCCAACGGTCTCACAATGGCCATCAGCGCTATCGGAGTCGTAATCTTCACCGGTCTTACCGCTTACGATGTACAGAAGATCAAAAAGATTGCAGCCACCAACGCCGGCTACGACCTGAATGTAATCGGCCTCTACGGAGCAATGGAACTCTACCTTGATTTCATCAACCTCTTCCTGTACCTGCTCCGCCTCTTTGGAAAGAGTAAGTAATAACTGACGAAACAAGGGACCGATTCCCTGTACACAAAAATAAAAAGCATCGGCTCATGCTTGCATGAAAGCCGATGCTTTTTATTTTTGTGTAAACCGGCGAAGACGGGACCGCCGCGATCATTCCGGACCCGCCGTGCCCACACGGCGGGTCCGGAATCGACGCGGCGGGACAGGGAATCGCTCCCGCCAATCACCTCTCTCAATTCACGTTCTTTCCAAACACAAAGCGCCGCAGGCGCGACCGCCGTGCTCCACACGGCGGGTCCGGAATCGACGCGGTGGGACAGGGAATCCGTTCCCGCCAATCATCTCTCTCAATTCACATTTTTTCTTAGTGATGGAACAGTCTGATCCCTGTAAAGCACATCACAATTCCATACTTATCGCATGTCTCGATCACGTTATCATCCCGGATCGATCCTCCCGGCTGAGCGATATACTTCACGCCGCTCCGATTTGCTCTTTCCACATTATCACCGAAGGGGAAGAACGCATCCGACCCAAGAGCCACATCCGTATTCTTCTTCAGCCACTCCTTTCTCTCTTCTCTTGTGAAGACAGCCGGCTTCTCTGTAAAATACTTCTCCCACTCGCCATCTGCCAGTACATCCTCATAATCATCGCTGATATATACATCGATGGTATTGTCTCTGTCCGGCCTTCTGATCTCCGGCTTGAAAGGAAGATTCAGAACCTGCGGAGACTGCCGCAGAAACCATTTATCCGCCTTGTCTCCCGCGAGACGGGTGCAGTGTATCCTGGACTGCTGACCGGCTCCGATACCGATCGCCGCGCCGCCCTTTACATAGCAGACGGAATTGGACTGGGTGTACTTCAAAGTGATCATGGCGATGGCCAGATCGATCTTTGCAGACTCCGGGAAATCCTTTGCCCGGGTTACCACATTTGCAAAAAGCTCATCATCAATCTTCAGCTCATTACGGCCCTGTTCAAATGTTACACCGAATACATCTTTTGTTTCGATCGGTGCAGGCACATAATCCGGATCAATGGCGATCACACAGTAATTACCGTTCTTCTTGGACTTCAACAGTTCCAGTGCTTCCTCGGTATAACCGGGTGCGACAACACCGTCACTGACCTCGCGTTTGATCAGACGTGCCGTATCTTTATCACAGGTATCGGAAAGTGCGATAAAATCTCCGAAGGAAGACATACGGTCTGCCCCGCGGGCACGGGCATAGGCAGAAGCCAGAGGGGACAGCTCGCCCAGATCATCTACCCAGTAGATCTTCTTCTCAATGTCCGTAAGCGGAAGTCCGACAGCCGCGCCTGCAGGAGACACATGCTTGAAGCTGGTTGCCGCCGGAAGACCGGTTGCCTTCTTCAGCTCCTTCACCAGCTGCCACCCGTTCAGGGCGTCCAGAAGATTGATGTAACCCGGACGGCCGTTAACTACGGTAATAGGCAGATCGCTCCCGTCCTTCATAAAAACGCGTGACGGTTTCTGATTCGGGTTACAACCGTATTTTAATTCGAATTCGTTCATTTTATTCCCCTTTCCTTTTCTTACATTCCCGGAACCTTTGCTCATCATTATAGCAATTACCAGCATATTGTTGAGTATCCGGATTTATCCATGCTCTCCCTTGTCAACGCGGAATTACTGATTTTTGTTCACGATCCGCGTCTCCACAGCCCCGTTTTCGATATCCACGAACCGGGTAAACAGAGACACCTTATTATCCGGATCAATGGCATTCCATACCAGCTCGGTAAAGGCATCAATATCCCCGCTCGGGATCTCCACCGGAGTGGGTTCTCCTTCGTAGCTGGGCAGCGGATTCCCGTCGCCCATGTAGGTATGAATAAAATGTCCTTCACCCGCCTTGGGATTATCATAGCTGAAGGTATACCGGTTGCACTGGGAAGGATCACCGTTGTTCGACTTCAGAATGGACATGTCATAGCAGTAAGCGGCATTCTTTTCCCCTTCCTCTCCGAACTTCATCCAGCCCGAGATCCGGGGTGTATAGTTCGGTGCATCCGGCTCGAATTCCCGGCTGCGCAGAGACTCCTCAAAGGTCTTACCCTCAGAGAGTCCCTCGTAGATCGTATCCGTCTGATCGCCGTTGGTGACGATGATATTTCCATCCAGAACACGAACCGGCGCGTAAATGATCAGACTGGGGTCCTCCAGTTTTGCAGGATCAAAGGCTTCCGTGCGGATGCCCTCTCCCTCCGTCACAAATACCCGGTTCCGGCTGTTTTCTGAGCGGCCCATGATAAAATACGCAACCACAGCCTTCTTTCCGTCCGGCGTTCTGCCGATCACAATTCCCCTTCCGGGATAGGTCGTTGCCCCAAGCTCTGCAGCAAGGATCTTTCGTTCCATTTCTTTTTTCCTCCTCATAATGTATGTTGACTCGGGTTCGGCGGCACATTGGTCATGCGATTCATTTTCCTGTCCCATATTCACCGTTAAACATGTCTTCCATCACCTTCGACCGCTTTTCCAGTTCCAGACTCATCTTATCTTTTCCGTACTGCTCCAGCAGCGTTTTCTGGCCGGAATAAAGATTGGTACCAAGTCCCAGCCGTTCTCCCTCAATGGAGACCCCAAGCGCTGCCAGCGTGGTCGGATAGATATCAAATGTGGAATAATCCCTTTCCTTTGTTCCCGCTTTCACGGACTCCGCCGGATTGATGATGCAGAAATAAGTCTTTCTCTGATAGGTCTCCGGAACATCTTCGCAGAAATTTTTATCCATCGTAGGGTGATCCCCGGCGATAATAATGGTCGTATTCTCGTAGAAATCCTGCTGCTGCACCCATTCCACGAAACTGCTTACCATCCGCGAGGAGCAATTCATTACATTTGCATACTTGTTATCTCCGAAGGTATATCGGCAGTTCCAGCAGCTGTGACCATCTTCAAAATGAGTATCCATGGTCTGCATCGCCAGCTGAAAGGGCTTCCCCTCCTTTGCCATTTCCGTAAGCTCCTCTTTTGCATACTCAAAGAGCTTGGCATCCTCATAACCCCACCAGACAAAATAATCCTCCGGGATCCTTCCGACTTCTATGGCATAATCATAATCATGGATCGCAAAATTACCATGGCTTCCATAGTAAAGCCGGCATCCGCCGAAAGTGGCACCCGAGCCCATCAGAAGACGGTTCTGATACCCCTGTCCTTCCAAAATATCCCCCATCGTAACGAGTCCCGGGAAGAAATCCGAGTTCATGGACATACCATTCTGTCCAAGGGGTGTCTTCAGTGGAAGGCCGGATGTGGTCCCGAAAACCGCTCCCATGGTCCAGATCGCACCGGGCAGAGCGATTCCGCCGTTGATCTTTCCGCTGTTACCGGCGAAGCACTCATTTTCCTTCGCCAGCTCCGTCAGCTCCGGAATGACATTTTCAGGGAACGCACCTCCATTCTCCTTATCCATGTAGGTAACCTCCATGGATTCCAGATAAATGAAGATCAGGTTTCTCTTCTTCTCAGGGAAGGTGATCTTAACCTTTTGAGGATTTACATAGTTCTCCTCAATGAAGGCTGAGGGATCCATATAATTCTTCAGGAAATCACCGACGCCGAATCCGATCCAGGCTGTCACCAGACCTGTCATCAGGACCAGCCCAGTGAAAAGCTGCATAATTCTGAACATCCGGCGTCCGGCAGCACGGGATTTGCGTATTCTCATCCAGAACAGAAGAAAAGCGGCAACACCCGTCGCAAGGATCGCGCTTCCCACCGTGATCAATACGAACTCCCATACCATGGACGTATTCGCGCCCTTCAGGGAGGTTTTCAGATGCCAGAGCAGTTCATCAGTGGAAATGGAGCTCCAGGAAGACAATGCCCAGAAGGCTCCTGCCATGAAAAAGGTTGCTGCAAAAAGGATTACCAGAAGCAAAATGATCCGCCACAGCTTAATCGGCTTCACCTGTTTTGTTTCCTCCGGGTTCCCGGTCGCTTCCTCCGAATTTCCGCTCTCTTCTTCCGAATCTCCGGTCATTTCTTCCGGATTTCCGGTCACTGCATCCGAATCTCCGGTCACTGCATCCGTCTCCTCTGCGGATTTATTATTCATCTGTTTCATCTCTTCAGCCCTTTACCGTCTCTCTTTAAGATCCTTTTTTAATGCAACAGGCAACCTACTGCCTGTCCGTAACGCACAGGCGTCTCTTCGCCCCGTGCAGACGCTTCCAGGATTTCTCTGTCTATCTCAACCCGTCCGGGTTCAACCAGTACAATAATCGTGGAGCCGCCATACAGGAAGGTTCCTTTCTCCTCACCGCGGATCACATCTGCCGGATCCTCCTTATAATTCCGGATCCTTCCCACAAGCATGGCACCGACCTCCATCTGCACCAGCACTCCTGCTCTTTTCGTCTTTATGCAGGTATACTCGCGGCAGTTTTCCATAAAGACCGGTCCCTCCGCAAGCGCAATGGGCTGTACCGTATGAAGGATACCGGAGATGAAACGATTACGGGACTTTCTTCCACTTTCCACATAACCGTAACGATGGTAATGATCCACCGACAGGCGATAAACCAGACAAAGTCCGCCCCGGTATCTTTCCGCCAGCTTTCTGTCCCGAAGCATACCCTCTACCGTGAAACGGCTCTGCTTCACCGGGATCACGACGCCCTCCTCAATGGGCCAGACGGAAAGACGTCCGTCACTGGGTGCGATCATTTTATCCTCCTCCTGCTCCACAGGCCGTCTGCCTTCCTTGATCTTCCTGCAGAAGCAGTCATTAAAGCAGCGAAAGCCATCCATTTCATACTCTGAAGTATCGATCCCTGCCTTTTTCAGAAAAAGAGGGATCAGCAGCTTCGAGGGCCCTGAATCTAAAAACGCCCCGCAAAGCCGGGATAATCCCCGGCTGCAGAGCGGTTTCAGAAGCATACGTCCCGGAGCAGTGTGATAAAGAAAATGTAATGTGTCCACGTTCCGGCCTCCTGATTCTTAGAATAATTTGAACTTGAAGATCAGCTGCAGAACCATCAATACAGTCTCCGCAATACCGATTCCAACCATGACAAGAAGTCCCTTCATGCCCAGCTTCGGCACATGAATCTTGGAAAGGAACAGAAATGCCGTGATCGCCATAACAGCGAAATAAACCGGTGTGATATCCACAGTGGTACTGAACTGAAGCAACATGATGGTTGGGAAGATCAGCGCCGCATTTGTCACCGGCAATCCCACATAGTATTTCCGAACGCCGCCCTCCACCTTGGCCCGCTCTTCCTCCGTCACATTGTAGTACGCAAGACGGATCAGTGCGGCCAGCGAATAAAGAAGAATGATCGTCACCAGAAGGACGGGATAAAGGACAAGCTTGTCATCCGCCTCCTGAACCTTCAAAACCGGCACCTCCTGGAAACGGTCACTGACGCGAAGCATGGCAAAACCAATGCATCCCGGCAGGATACCGAAAGCAACCAGATCCGAGAAGGAATCGATCTGAATACCGAAGCTTTTTTCAAACTGGGTCCTGTCCTTCTTGTGCCGCGCCACCTTACCGTCAAAGGCATCGCAGAGTCCGCAGAAAAGCAGGAAAAAGACACCCATATAGGGATGTCCTCCGCTGTGAAGACAGACCAGAATGCCCAGTGTTCCCGACAACATGGACAGATAAGTCAGAATAACCGTATAATTATATACGCCAATCATTTCTTTTCTTTTCTCCCTATCAATATCAAGCCGATAACCATAGTAATGCCGCAGATGATCACGCAGCTGTAAAAGGAAAGGCTGCGACTCAGCATCTGCACCTGAAACGCAAATTCCTTGGGCATAAGCTGCTCATAACCCTCAATCATCAGATAATCCGAAACGCCCATCGCTCCGGGGATCGGAATGCAGGTAGATCCGATGGTTGCCAGACACTGTGTTCCGAAAAGGCGGAAGGTTCCACCATGTCCACCCAGCGCGCGAAAGGCAAAAACCGTAATGGCAATCTGGGCAAACCGCTGTATGATATTCATCAGACAGGCACGAAACCACATGCCCTTATGTGAGGATACCACATCTACACAGGTTTTATACTCCTCCATTATCCTTCCCAGCTTCCGGTGAATTCTCTCCGGATCCCGGATCAGGTGGATCTTATGCAGAAATGTGGTCATCTTCATGGCAAAGCGGAAAATGAACTCCCTGTGCTTCAGCATCATGGCAGCCAGTATAGTCAGTCCGATAAAGACCACAAAGCCGACAATCACAAGCACCTTCCCCAGTGTATTGTAGTTGATGAATGTCTCATATCCAAAGATCATTCCCAGAATACCGTGAAAGAGAAGTCCCACATTAAAGCCAATGAGGTTCACGATCAATGCTGCTGTAACAACCGCTGCCGGAACTCCGTCCTTCATCATGAAGAGTGCGATTCCCGGCTGTCCGCCGCTTCCCGAAGGCGTGATGGCCGAAAGATAGGTATCTGCAGCCGCATACATAAAACCACGCGAAACCTTCTGCGGATATCCGCAGGTACGTATGATCTGAAGCAGGGCAGCGCCTTCAAAGAAGACGTAGCCGAACATACACACAATACCCATCAGGATCCACCAGGGGTTTGCCGCTCCCACTGCAGCCAGGAAATCAGACATGGACATTCCGCTGCGATATATGATAAACCAGACCGTAAAGACCGCAAGCAGAAAAGATGCCAGCGCCCATAGGCCCTTCTTTTTAAAATTCAATGGTTCTTCCCCTTAATTTCTACCGACTTTTTCACTGTTATAAAGGGGAGTATAGCATACTCCACAGGAAAATCGCAACCATTACTTAAGAAATCAGATGTCCATCCTTATCAAAGGAGTAAATAACGCCATTGATCTTCACTGATTCATCCTGTGCATACCAGCCCGAAGTGTCACCGAACCACCAGCCCTTCTTTGATGCATGCCACCTTCCGCGATAGCGGTATGTCCAGATTCCCTTATTCCCCAGCCAGTAACCGTCAACCCATTCGTTACGGGCCATATATCCGTCTTTGTCAAAATAGTAATACCGTCCGTCCACGCGGAACCAGCCGTCTGCGTAATACTCATCTTCACCGGAGCCATACCACCATTTTCCGCTCCTGGTATGCCACCATCTCCAAACCGGTGCCGGTGGTTCCTCGGTGGGTTCTTCCGTCGGTTCCTCGGTGGGTTCTTCCGTGGGCTCTTCCGTAGGTTCTTCCGTGGGTTCCTCCGTCGGAGGATTCGCATCATCGACCTGTGTTGCAAAGCCTTCCGAATCAAACTGATAATACAAACCGTCAATCCTCAGCGTCTCATCCTTTGCATACCACCCGGAATTATCGGTGTATTTCTTTTTGTCTCCGACATATTTCCATGCGCCGGTATACGGATAATCCTGCGCGCCTGTGGAGGACAGTTTTCTGCCGTCGATCCACTCATTCACAGCAGCATAGCCATCATCCTTTATGTAATACCACTGATCGTCAATTCGCCACCAGCCCTTTGTCAGAGCTTCACCATCATCTCCCTGATAACGCAGGCCCATACGATCATTCACCCAGCTGTAAACCGGAGACTCAACACGAAGGCCGTCATCCCCCAGCCAGTAACCATTATAATAGCAGTTGGTCTTGACCAGACCATTTTCATCAAAACGATACCAGTCGCCGTCAATGCACATCCACTGATTCGTAGGATACCAGCCGGTACTGTCCGAATACCACCAGCCCTTTGCATTCTTATGCCAGCTGCCGACCACTTCGATATCATGTGTCACATACTCCGCATAGGCCATGATCACGCCATTGCCGTTGAAAAGTACATTTCCATCGGCATCACGCTTAAAAGGCTTATCCAGATACAGCGTGGAAGGACGCACCATACCGGAGGAATTCCCGTTCAGATACCGCAGTATATGATTGTCAGGATCGTAATCGATGACGATCGCGACATGATGAAAATAATCATCCTTATTATTCCAGTTGAAGAATATCATTCCCCCCGGCTTGTAGGGAATGTCATAGGGGCTGATATCCGTATTGACAAATGTGCACCAGCCGGAATAGGCGTCCAGCTTCTTATGGGCCAGAGGTGTATAGAATACCCGGTTCTGGTCAAAATTAAAAGCCGTGATCCAGGTTCCTTCTCCGCGCTCCTTACGGGGATCAGCATAATAGGAATAATAAAAAGTCCTCAGTTCATCTCCGGAATAATACCCGGACTGGAACAGACACCAGCTCGCGAATATTGCGCACCAGTCACTGTCCAGATACTGTGCCGAAAGCGGGCGGTGCATCAGATAGCGCTGCGCCCAGCGGGTGTATTCCGTATTCCCTGTTCCGGCGGAGGTGTTGCGTTTCTCTGCGCCGGTCCAGAGCAGTCCCTGCTCGCTCAGCTCCTGCGGGTCACTTCCCATAACCGCATAATTCAGATATCCGTCCTGAGACTGGCCGATGGCAAGCACCCGCTCCATAAAGGGCAGATCCTCAGTCTCCTCCTGCGCCTCCAGCAATTTCTCATAGTACTCGCTGGTCATATATTCCTCGGAGAAAATGTCATAGATATCCGCCTCTTCCTCCGAAGGAATCCCTTTCGGTTTTTTCTTCGTCGTTCCATACAAATAAACCGGATCCGTATCCTCCGGCTTATCTTTTTCCATGACGGTCGAGCTTCCCGCGGTCTTCACCTCAGGAGCTTCAGCCGCAAAGGCATTTCCGCTGCTCTCCATAGCCGTGACTCCCGCAGCCACAGCCAGCATCAGAGAAATGACCCTTCCGTATTTTTTCATAAAACCTTCCTTTTCTGCGCCAACCTTCTTAAATAATATTTGTATCCTCACCCCAAAGAGGATATGATTTCGGTCTTACTTCCATTCAGACCGTGGATATACGGCTCCGGGTGAGCCGCACCACAATTCAGTATAAGAAATAAGAACGAATCCGTCAAGTCATAATTATCTTACGCCGCTTCCCTATGACCCGGATCCGGAAATATCAATGTGTAAAAATCGGATAATCATTTCCGTTCATTTTTCGTCACTACCAAATATCATGCATCCTCTTGTATAATGTTATGATGCTGGGGTCAAAAGGCATTTTGCCCTTTATTTGACATTTAGTGAATGTCATTCTGGGTCAATACACTGCTTGACAATATCATTGACTATCACAGAATGTCATAATAGAGCTTACTTCCATGTTATTCTTTCATTGTTGCTACTGTTTTCAGAAACGAGGGAAAGTCCATGTTCACCAATAAAGCCCCCGACGGAAAGAATAATCTGTGCGGAAAGAATATCTCCCGTTTACGGATAGATATGAAGCTTTCCCAACGTGCTCTGGCTGACCTGCTTCAGGTAGCCGGTTTGGATGTGGATAAAAATGCCATACAGCGGATCGAGGCAGGGAAGCGGTTCGTGACTGATATCGAACTGGCAATCTTCTCACATGTGCTGGATGTTCCCATTGAAGAGCTTCTCATACCCTTCTCCGAATTACCCGATCTGTAAATCGAGGAGGGGAATTACTCCTATTGATTGTCGCGTTGGGTATCAAATAGGCATGAACACGATGCCAGCTCGGTACCCTTATCGCGCAAAAAGAAACGGATGCCCGGCCCGACGTCATCTTATCCTGATGACACGGAACAGGGCATCCGCTTCTTTTTTGTGTGTAAGAGGGCGGAGAGTGATGCTCCCCTCAGAACTCCGTCACATCTGCCTTCCCCATCCTGTGTCCCTTGGCGATAAGCATCGGGATGAGAACCGTCAGGTTGGAGATGCCAAAGCATATTCCCCCCAGTCCTGTGACGTAAGGGAGGTATTTCCCCTCCGGAATATAGAGCAGTTCGTTCAGAAGAAAAGTCAGCAGAAAATGAACCGCCGCTCCGATTACGATGGCAATACCATCCATCAGGATCAGCTCTGCGGCACATTTCCGAAATACCGTCTTCCTGGAAAGACCCAGCGCACGATAAACCCCGAACTCATAGACACGCTTTTGATACTGCCCGTTTACCACGGAATTAACCGTTACGGCCAGGATCACAGAGAGCAGTAATGTTCCCGCAATCATGATGACATAAAAGGGCATCAGGCTTTTATCGATAAAAGCTTTGGCCCTTGCACCCAGTTTCACCTTACGGTCACCGATCTTTTCCTCAAGATAACCGTAAAGCGCGTCGCCCTTCCTGTCATCGGCATATACATAAGCCCGAACCAGATTCCTGTCATCCTCGATCAGATAAAAAGTAACAAAGGTATCCTCTTCGATCAGCGCATCTACAGGGTAGGACGCATTCAGTGTACGATCAACCGTAGCATCAATAACGTCGCCAAGCCGGATCCCCTTATTATTCGCCATTGCCCTGCTGATCACGATGCTGCCGTTCTTAACCTGTGACAGATCCGCCATGAGTCCAAGAACCCGGAAGGCAGCCTCCATATCCTCTTTTGAATTGAAGACATAGCTTACGCTTCCCATCTCCACCCCGATGGTGCAGTACCAGCTGAGGCCTCCGAAGCCGAAACCCGTCCGCTCCATGATATGCAGCTTTGGATCCCCTGAAAGCTCCTCCAGAAGAGCCTTGTAATCCTTCATGTCCTCATCACCGGGTATCCATTCGATCAGCGCGATCCTGTCGGAATCTTCTTTTGCATGCTCCCAGTACCAGTCGCAGCTGGCAACAAAATTGCCGGCCATGAACATCAGGGTTGTGAAAAACAGCATGAAAATGATGAGCGCAGCACGCCCCTTATTATTTCGTATATAGTATATGGGTGAAAGTGGATTCATCTTCATTCCTCTCCGTATAACCGTTATCGACGATCATGATGCTTTCCGGAGTACTCCCTCCTTTAGGAGATTTTCCTTCATTCTGATGGCAGAAGCTGCTCAATAACAAAATCTGCTCGATGGCAAAATCTGCTCGGTGGCAAAATCTGCTCAATGGCAAAATCTGTCCTACGACACCTTGCTCACCATGCCGTCCCACATTTCCACAGTCATATCCACATCCGTCAGGATGGAGCGGTCATGGGTTACTACCAGGACCAGGCGGTCCTTCGAATACTCCTTCAGGATCTTCATCACGTTAAAGGCATTCTCATGATCCAGGGATGCCGTCGGTTCATCAGCGAAAATGACCTTCGGATCATTCACCATGGCCCGCGCAACGGCTACTCTCTGACACTGTCCGCCGGAAAGCTTCGCCGGACGTTTGCCGAACTCCCGCTCGGAAAGTCCCAGCTTCTTCAGGAAATCTCTTGCCCGTTCCTCAGTTTCCTTACCGCGCTCCGTTGCTGCTACCAGCACATTATCCAAAGCATTCATGTAAGGCACAAGGTAATGCTTCTGAAAGACAAAGCCGAACTCCCTCCGGCGCAGCTGCTCACGCTCGTCGTCACCGCATTCCGTCACTTCCTTTCCGTTATAGCAGACGCTACCTTCCGTCGGCTTCTTCAGTGTGGAAAGGCAGTACATCAGTGTGCTCTTTCCGCTGCCGGAAGGTCCGATGATCCCCACCAGCCCTGTATCGGGAAGATCCAGGTCAAAGCCTCCCAGAGCATACATTTTCTCATCTGTATCCGAATCGTAGATCATGCTGATATTTCTGATCTCAAACATCTTTCTTCCTCCGCTTATGATTGTTCCGCCCGAAAGGCCGTATAACTCCCTGCCCGAATATTCCCGGGCCGTCAGTCTTCCATCAGATCCACCGTTCGTATACTGTGAACCGTAATAAGAATCGGGATCTGCAGCAAACCTACGATAGCCGCAAAGGCCGCAAGGCTTGCACCTACCTGCCCGGGATACCACCAGGCAGAGATCAGGCCCTGGGGATTGATCAGCAGGCGATCCAGCAGAGCCATACCGATCAACGAACTGACAGCTCCCAGCAGGAGTCCCGTTCCGAAAATGATTCCCATTTCCCGCATGATCATTCCGTAGATCTCTCGCTTGGAGAATCCGATGGAGGCATACAGACAATACTCATTCACCCGGTTACGCAGGAAGGAAATGTATGCCACCAGCACGGAGATTGCGAGAAAGATCATGACAACGAGAAGGATCACATCGCTCACGCTTCGAACCACATTGTCCACATCCGTTTCCTTGTCCTTCCGATACTGTACGATATCATCCACCTTATCCAGCTCGGAGATCTGATATCCCAGAGATTCCGCCAGCTTACGGAAATCCGCATGCTCCTCATCAACAAGGACCGTAATGTACCATCCCGTGTTGTTAAACCCGTTTGGCATTCCGACGCAGGCCATACAGTCGGATTCGATCACACCGACCACCTTGAATACCTTGCCATAGGAGTTCTCCAGAAACCAGTCTCCCACATGCAGTCCCTGATTTTTCAGAATGATACTGTCGCAGAGGATCTCGCCTTCTCCGGAGGGCATATTTCCTTCCACCAGCTTTGCTCCCACATGCTCCAGGAATTCCGGGATCTTATCCGCATCCACCAGTGGGAATTCATAACCTGTATTTCCAAAGACAGCATTATAGTTGGCATTGGCCACCTGTGTATAATAGGCATCCCTGACACCATCCGTGGATTTCAGCTTCCGGATCAGTTCCTCCCTTGCCTCCGGGATTGCTTTTTCCACATTTCCGTCCTGCGTCTTTACTCCCAGTGTTTCCGGTGTCAGATCTGCGTATGCCACCTTCTTCGGCAGTTCCAGGTAGATCGGCTTGAAACTCTCCTCCGTAACCATCAGCATGTAATTGATGATATACATAGCTGCAAAGGTAAGTCCCAGAGCGATGATCAGAACAAAGCACGTTCTTTTATTATTTCGTATGTATTTTGATGCGGACAAACCGGATTTCATAGTTGATTCCTTTCTGTCATCGGGAACGATTGTTCATGCATAAACACTATCACAGCTATGAACAGACAAAAAGTGACCGCGGTCATATCTTTCCATATGACTGCGGTCACATTCATTATCATTAATACAGCATCTTCACTTCTACGGAAATGGACGGATCCACATGATCCCGGAAGATCTGGGCATCTGTCTTCTTCCCGACATGTCCGCCGTAATGTACGGGGATCGCCACCTTCGGGCGAATATGATTGACCAGCTGAGCAGCCTGTCTTGCATCCATGGTATACGTTCCGCCAATAGGAACCATGGCTACATCGCAGATCACATTCAGCGCTTCCGCTGTCTCATCCGTGTCGCCTGCGATATAAACCCGTTGTCCGGGGATCATCACAATATAACCCACCCAGCCAGCATCCTTGGGATGAAAACTTTTTCCGATGTTATAAGCCGCAACCGTCTCCAGTGCAAGGCCGTCGATATTATATATCTGGCCGGGTCGGACAGTTTCAATCCTGGACACAAGCGGTGCGATCGACTTTGCTTTATCCGCCATCGTTTCGGGGACAACAAGCACGGTTGAAGGACCGGCAACCCTTGCAATATCCTCCGGTGAAAAATGATCATAATGATCATGTGTGATCAGGATGAAATCCGCATCCTTATTCTCTCTCCGCATCTGGAAGGGATCAATGTATATCTTCCGATCCCTCTCGGTCAGTCTGATGCTGCTGTGTGTATAAACCTCAATATCCCTTGTCATTCTGTACCCTCCTCGCGTAATCTGCATTGCCTCCTCACCGGCGGCATGTCGGTCAGTGCGCTTTCTTAACCCCAATCACACTTTCCTCTCAATGAACCATAACCCCATAACTCAAGCCGGTCTCAGCGATACGGACCGGTCTAAAACACATTTTACTTCAAACGCCACCGGATGTAAACCACTCTGCCATTATCCTGAACACTTTTTCATATCGATCCCGGTTTCAAAAGCTGTTTCATTGCCTCAATGAAACACCACAGGAAGCGTAGGCTTCCTTTCCGTCACCGTAAGCGCCGGTTCTGTCTTTACCGGCTGAAACCGCGAACCGGGAGCCGTAATGTCACGGCAGAAGACAGGTACTCCGTCCCCTCTGAGGAAGCCCCGGACATAATCCTGTATCGTATGAATCCGATATGGGAAAAGCATGCCTCCCATCTCTTTCTGAGTCAAATGGTGAATGTCCGACCCTGCCGAAGGAAGAAAACCGTGTTCAGCTGCATATTGATATGCCAGGGCATTCTGCCAGTCCGGATTCCCGGAATTGTAAATCTCCGCCCCGTCACACACCGAGGGTGTCAGATGAATTGTCCGGATATAATCCCTTTCACGAAAAGGATGCGCCTGGATCATGATTCCTCCTGCCCGGTGAACATTGTCATACAACTCTTCACGAGACCACTCCAGCATGTCCTGATTTGCAAGGAGCCATTCCTTCCCCATACCATACAGTAGAAACTCATCACATTCGAAATTAAATTCGATCCCGAACAATACCGTAAAATCTTTCCCCTCTGCCGCGGAAAGCGCCTGCCTGTAACCGCTGCAGTATCTCTCAACCCGCTCCTCCCAGGGAAGTTGTGCGGGTATGCAGGAATTACCATTGAAGAAATGATCCGTTACGATCATCCCGTTGTAACCCGCGGCCATCATAAAATCGATATAATCCCGACCTTCCGTATCGGAGCATGCACTGGCGCTGACAGTATGCAGATGCGTTTCGTACAGATAGTTCATTTCCGATCGTCCTTTTCAAAACCCTTTTTTCATTTTGAAGGGGACGGCCATCCAACACCACCCGGGATGTCGGACGGAACCGTCCCCTTAAGAATACTATGATGCTGGGGTCAAAAGGTATTTTGCCCCCAGCTGATGATTCGCAGCACGCACATCACGTGTGCAATGTGCTGCGAGAACACTCACGGCTCCCGTCATTTTCCTCTTCCAAAAACAAAGCTCTTACTTCAGCTGCGCGGGTGTCTGAACAGTGGACTTTCTTGCGTAAACCCGTTCCTTCACGGTCTTGCTCTCACCCGGAGCCAGCTCCAAATAGCCGGACTCTTCTCCCGGAATAGGAAGATTCGGTGCATCGATCATCCAGGTCATAGGCTCCACGCAGAAGTATTCTTTTTCTCCCTCATCATTCCAGACGATCCAGAACTTGAAGTCATCCGTTACCTCATAGACAATGTCCACCTTCGCCTTTACATCCGACATTACGGCGCCCCGGAACTCACGTCCGTCCAGATCACCGATGACGGAACTGTAGGTATCATTATCGATATCCTGCTTAACGGGGATCAGCGATCCGGTCATGTACTGCCGGTCATGGTTCCCGTGAGGCAGCATATCCAATGTCGGTATACGATTTCCGTCGATCTCCCACTTCTCTCCGATGGGCAGATACAGACGGACATTCATCCCGTCCGAATCCTCAACGAAGGGGCCCTTGAAGGCCGTGTGGTTGCACATACCGAAGGGAAGCTGTCTGTCATCCGACAGATTGGTCATGGTAAAGGAATAGTGCAGACCGTTTGCCTCCAGTGAAAATGTGTAATCTGCCCGGAACTTCACCGGGAAGGTTTCAAACATGGGATCCTTCTCATCATAGGTATAGCTGGTCTTTGCCACAGCTGCCGATGCCGTAGTATCAGCCGAAACGATGGTGTGCGCTCTCTGATGCAGAAAGCCGTGGATCGCATTTCCAAAGGCCGGCTCATTGATTGGGAACTGATAGGTATGATCCGAGCACTTGAGCCTCCCGCCCGAAAGACGGTTGTGCAGATACAAAGTCGGAAAACCCCATGTCACAGGATCAGCCTTGATTTCCTCAATGGTCCGCGTCTCATCATTCCGGAAAAAATCGATGCCTGTAGCACTGTCCTGCATCCGAATGACATTACTGCCGAGAAATGGTGCTATTGTCGCCGTATATGTTCCTGCGGAAAGACGGATCACATCCTCACCCTTCCACTTTTCAATCGTTGCCGAATAACTCATTTTCATCCCTCCGATCTTCGCAGAATATGTCCTACTGCTCCCCCACCCGGGGTAAAAATTATTATAGTCCATAAAGGCCGTAAAAACAAGAGGAAGTTCTTACCGCTGTGTGCCGGCGGTTGAGTCTCAGACGCTATGCCATGTTCTTTTTATCCGATATTCCGTACCTTTCCGACTGCCACATAATTACCTGTCACCATAGAAAAAGCAGGTGAGGTTTTTACCCCTCACCTGCTTTTCTTATAAATCTATCCGAGAACAACAACTACCTTATGAACAGCTCCGTCGCCCTTAACGGGGATCACATTGCCGTCTATAGCGGTGCCGTCTACAGTCAGACTCTTAACGCCCTTGCAGATATGATCCGGATTCTGAATCTCGATCTCATAGGTATCGCCGCGGAACTGACGGGTAGCCTTGAATCCATCCCATGTCGACGGAATGGAAGGATCTACCTTAAGACCGTCCCAGTCGGGAGTAATACCCAGGATATACTGGGAGATCGCTACAAAGTTCCAAGCCGCTGTACCGGTCAGCCAGGAGTTCTTTGCCTCGCCGCTGCGTCCGGCATCCTTACCGGCTACCATCTGCGCATATACATACGGCTCTGTCCTGTGCAGATCGGAGATATCCTCCAGGAAAGCAGGTGCGATCCGGCTGTACCAGTCGTAAGCCACATCACCCTTTCCTGCGTAAGCTGCCGCTGCGATCATCCACGCATTGTTATGGCAGAATACACCGGCGTTCTCCTTATAACCCGCAGGATAGGTGGAAATCTCACCATACTCGATGAAATACTTTGTAAATGCAGGATTGTTCAGAACAAGACCGTATTTGCAGCCCAGTCTCTCTTCAACCGCTGCCAGAACCTTGTCAGCCCAGCCTTCTTCCTTGCCGATATCGGACATGATACCGAAGCCCTGAGGTTCGATGAAGATCTTTCCTTCTTCGCATTCCTTCGAACCAACCTTACGTCCCAGATCATCGTAAGCACGGATGAACCAGTCGCCGTCCCAGCCGAATTTCTTGATATTCTCCTTCATCTTGTCGATTTCTGCCTGAGCTGCCTCTGCCTCTGCAATATCACCCTTATACTTGCAAAGCGCTACATACTCAGGTCCGGCATAGGTGAAGAGGGTTGCAACGAAAATGGATTCAGCCACATCGGAGAAGCCCTTATCGCCATACTTCGGAGAAGTATAGGTCTGGAAGCTCTCGCCCGGTGTATCCGACCAGCAGGAGAGGTTCAGACAGTCATTCCAGTCTGCACGCATGGACAGCGGCAGTCCGTGAGGGCCAACGCTCCCCGCAACCTTGTAGAAGGACTGCTTCAAATGGTGCATCATGGACTGTGCCAGGGACTCATCATTGCGATAGGGAACCTGCTCGTCCAGGATGGAGTAATCACCGGTTTCCTTGATGTAGGAAGCGGTGGAAAGGATCATCCACAGCGGATCGTCGGAGAAGTTGCCGCCCAGGGTATCATTTCCCTTCTTGGTAAGAGGCTGATACTGGTGGAAGCAGCCGCCGTCCTCGAACTGGGTAGCAGCCAGATCCAGAATACGCTCTCTTGCGCGATCGGGTATCTGATGTACGAAGCCCAGAAGATCCTGATTGGAATCACGGAAGCCCATGCCGCGGCCGATTCCGGACTCGAAGTAGGAAGCGGAGCGGGACATGTTGAAGGTAACCATGCACTGATACTGGTTCCAGATGTTAACCATCCGGTTAACCTTCTCATCCGGTGTTTCTACATTGTACTTGGAAAGAAGGGCATCCCACATAGCCTTATTTGCGGCAAATGCAGCATCGACCTTCTCAACGGTATCAAAGCGGGAGATCATCTCGTACGCCTTGTCCTTCTTCATGGAACCGTCTGCGTTCCACTTATCCTTACCATTCTCCACATAGCCAAGCATGAAGACAAATGCCTTCTCCTCGCCGGGGGCAAGGGACAGCTTCAGAGAATGGGAAGCGATGGGTGACCAGCCGTCTGCCTTTGAATTGGAGGACTGATCATTTACCACTACGTCCGGACGGTCAAAACCGTTGTACAGTCCGAGGAAGGACTCACGGTCGCAGTCATAGCCGTCAATGGGCGCATTTACAGTATAGAATGCAAAATGATCCCGACGTTCCTTATACTCTGTCTTGTGGAACAGCGTCGAGCCTTCCACCTCCATCTCACCGGTGCTGAAGTTTCTCTGGAAGTTGGTGGAGTCGTCCTCCGCATTCCACAGACACCACTCCAGGAAGGAGAACAGGGTAAAGGTCTTGGGAGAGGTCCCCTCATTCTTCAGAACAACCTTCTGGATCTCGCAGCTTTCGCCCTGAGGTACAAAGAAGGTTACCTCAGCCTTCAGCTCGTGCTTCTTACCGGTGATCACGGTATAGCCCATACCATGACGGCACTGATAGAAATCCAGCTCTGTCTTAACAGGAGACCATCCGGGATTCCAGATCATTCCCTCTTCATTGATGTAGAAATAACGTCCTCCCACATCCACGGGAACGTTGTTGTAGCGATAACGAGTGATTCGGCGCAGACGAGCGTCCTTATAGAAATGATATCCACCCGCTGTATTTGAGATCAGCGAGAAGAAGCTCTCCGTACCGAGATAATTGATCCAGGGGTACGGTGTTCTGGGTGACGTGATGACGTATTCTTTTGCGGCATCATCAAAATAGCCAAACTTCATATGAGTAACCCTTCCCTTCTTGTATTTTACGATGCACTGTCCGCACCGCAGAGATAGTCATATTATACTTGATTTACGATACATGCGCAAGAACGAATCTTCAGGATTTGGAACTATTCATAACTGTCATCTTCCCCTATACCGGTTCCGCAGATCCGTCTCTCATGCGCCAAGAAATTCCGCCAGCTTTTCCGCATGCGCTGCGTTGTGGATGATCCGTCCGGCCGAGCATCCCCGCAGGAAGCGGACCGCGGCAGAACGGTGCACGGCCATGCGGTAAAGCGGTTTTTCATTCAACTGCTCCTCCGGCAGGAAAATGATCTCCCGGTAACTTCCGACTGCTTCCATTGCTTCCTCCAGACGGAATCCAAAGAGCTGTCTATTTGCAAAACGATAGAGGTAGGTTGCAGCCTTTTCTCCTGTAAAAAGCTCCACTGCACAGCAATCCTTCCCATAGGCGGCCAGCCAGTATTCTCCTTCCTGGCGTGTCCGGAAAAGCCCCTTCTCCGTAAAGACCTCCTGCGGGGCGATCTCCTGAAGGAGCTTCATCCGCTGCTGCTTTACACTCTTCTCCTGCCTGAGGGCCCGCTCCGCAAAGGGCTTCGTGTCATATCCCATCTTCCCGACAGAATACTCTTCGCCGGTCCGCATCCGCAGCAGAAGCTGATACCCGTTCAGGGAAATGTGCTCCGTAAAGCAAAGCGGGATCCTTACCGCATGGCTGCTCTCCGGAAGTATGCATACCGCATCCGTGTAGAGCTGTATCCTTCCTCTTCCGGCTTCACGCTTTTCCGGGGATTCACCGGGAATATTATATTCGCCTTCACAATCCATCAGCTTTTCTTCTTCAATGAAGAGTGCATCCCGGGTTCGCTCGGCAAAGCATCCCACCAGTTCTTCCCAGAAACCGTCAAAAGAAAAACCCAACATGGAGATTTCCGCCTGGCTCCCGTCCAGCAAAGTGATGAACACTCTGTGGTTGATGGGCTTCATCAACCCCACGTCGGCGAAATCGATCACGCCGCTGCCATAGCTCAGGCCTTCCTTTCCGATCGTTATGCTTGTATCCTCTTTATGTAAACCGATTGATCTGATATCTAAGCACGCTTTATAATTCATTTGTGTTCCTCCCACAAAACCACATTTTGTCGCGTCATTCCCCAGAGAATAAGCATTAGACACTTTTGAAAAAACCGGGAAAAGCCCTTTGCCTTTCCCGGTGTCTTTCATCTGTGAAGCTGCTTTTGCATTAGCGCCTTTTTCTTTTACAGCTTTGTTCCGCACTGTCCGCAGAATTTGGTTCCCGGAGGATTATCAAAACCGCAATCCGGACATTTATAGGATTTCTGCATCGGTGAACCGCATTCTCCGCAGAATTTAAGACCAAGTGCCACCTCCGCTCCGCAGTTTGGACAACGCTGGGTTCCGAGAGGCGCACCGCACTCATTGCAGAATTTTCCGTTCCCTGCCGGCTTTCCGCACTTCGGGCAAACCGTCGTTCTGGTTTCGATCTTCCCCTGCCATACCGTTGCCTTCTCAGCTGCCTCGTCGATGTTCCTGCGCATTGCTTCATTACGCGCCTTTGCCACATAGGTAGCCTCACGGGGAGCGCATTCTACACAAAGCCCCTCATCCTCGTTCCAGCAATCCTGATTGCAGACCCACTTATTGCAGCCGGGGCACTTTCGGAACATGGGCTGCACCTCGGCCTGCGCCGCATCAAAAGCCTGCTCCTGCTCCTGCCGCCACTGAGGCGACTGGTTCTCGAAGCGGTCTCCAACGAAGCCTGCACCCCGTTCCACGGCATGTCCGATACTTCCTCCGAAGCCTCCGAAGAAACCGCCGAGAGCTCCGGATATACCGCCGATCCTTTCGGATTTTTTTCTCTTCTCATAGGTCATGGACTCCGTAAAAGTACTCCGAAATCCATTTCCGCAGCAATCGCAGAAGAATTCGAACTGAAAGCCTGCCTCTGTCGACAGATCATTATAATTTCTTGTAAAAGCGTGAAGCATATCATACCCCCTTAATACAGCATTTTGCCATCATTTGACCTGTCCCGATCCCTTCCAAAAGCTGTCATACACCCCCGGACAAATGATATTAACCCAACGCATATATTATACTATAAACCGAATCTTCTTCGCAATAAGGAATAGAGAGGATTTCCCTCCAAAAAAGAAAAGAGGACTGCGTCCGCCGATGGCAGAAACAATCCCTTTCCATTTACGATCTCATTTTCTCAGCTTCGTGCCTTTATTCCCCGTACAGGTGAGCTTGATGCGGTTGAAGGGAACGTCCTCCAGCATGCTGTCCGGCTTTCCGGCCACAGCTGCCTCTATGGAATCACCCTCCGTAAGCTTGATCAGCATGATGCCTCCCGCGCCCTTCCCCTTAAAGGAAATGTCACTGATCTTCACTCGTACGTAGAAGCCCTTACTGCTTCTGGCCACAACCTGATCAGTCTCCTCCACCGGTCCGATCCAGACAGGCGTTTCACCCGGCTTACCCGCTGCCGCTTTCTTGCGGGCGGTATCAAAGGCTGCGCCCTCCACACGCTTGGCATGCCCTTCCTTTGTTACAAAGAGCAATTTCTCCTTCTCCACCGTTTCTGCAAGAGTTATGTAAACTATATTCTCGGACTTATCCATTTCGCAGAACTCGAAGACCTGAATACCCTTATCCGAGAGCTTCGCGAAGATCCCTTTTCCGGTGAGCTTCTTGCCCTGTTTCTTAACAAGCTCACTCACCTTCACGGTATAGACCCATCCGGCATCCGTAAAGAGCAGGATACGTTCATTTGTCATCACATTGACCGACGCCCGGTAATCCCGGTCGATCTGCTCGGCATTCTTTTCGTAGGTCGCGCGGTCCACGCACTTCAGGTAATAGAAGCGGTCCAGAAGCACCGTTACCTCGGTGGGCTTCTCCTCAACCTTCTCCACCTTTACCTCACCCAGATCACGGATTTCGGTCATTCTGGGTTTGCCAAAAGCCTTCAGCTCCTCCATATCACGGATCATCTGATCCCGCATGGCAGTGGGAGATGCCAGCAGCTTCCGGTATTTCGCGATCTTCTTCTCCGCGTCGGCCAGTTCCTTCTTCAATACGTCCACTTCCAGACCGATAAGTCGGGAGAGCCGCATGGCCAGAATCGCATCCGCCTGTTTCTCCGTGAAATGCAGCTCACGGGCATCAAACTCTGACCCTTTGTAACGGAATTTAATCCCTTCTGTTTCACCGGTCATCAGACATTTCTTTGCCATAGCCAGCGTCTTGGAACCACGGAGGATCTCAATGATAAGATCGATCACATCAATGGCTTCAAGGAGTCCCTGCTTAACCTCGCGCACATCCTCCTGCTCTGCCAGCAGCTTCGTATACTTTTTGTGATAGACATCGGACTTGAACCGCGTGTACAGCTCCAGGATCCGCCGTAGTCCCATAACTTCCGGCTTGCCCCGGTTGATGCAGTTGATATTGACGCCGTAGGTATCCTCCAGTCCTGCTTTTTTATACAGGATATTGATGATCTTCTCGATCTCCTCGTCCGTTGTGCCTTTTTTTACATCGATGCAGAGACACTCTCCGTTCTTGTCTCCGCGGTCCGCGATATCCACCACCTGGGGCAGTTCCCGGTTCCGGACCAGTTCACCCACGGTGATCAGAAACTTCTCCGTTCCGCCGATCATGGTATAAGGCAGCTCCGTCACACAGATGGACTTTCTGCCATAGCCTGCATCCCTCACCTCCACTTTTCCACGGATCCTGAGTCTTCCCTGTCCGGTTTCGTAAATGGACAGCAGCGTCTCCCGGGATGCATTGATGATTCCTCCCGTGGCAAAATCAGGGCCTTTGATATGATCCATCAGCTCCTCTGTGGAAATATCCGGATTCTTCAGGTAAGCCGTGGTCGCATCGATCACCTCACAGAGATTATGGGTGGGAATGTTGGTTGCCATACCAACGGCAATGCCCATGGAACCGCTGACCAGAAGGTTCGGCACCTGGAAGGGCAGATAAGTGGGTTCTGATTCCTCTCCGTCAAAATTCGGTACAAAATCCTCCTTGCAGAACCGGAGATCCTTCATGCAGGCCTCTTCGGTATATTTGGAAATGCGCGCCTCCGTATAACGCATGGCTGCGGCTCCCGAACCGGACACATCGCCAAAATTTCCGTGCGGATCCACAAGGGGAATGGGAAGCTTCCAGCTCTGTGCCAGATTGACCAGTCCCTCGTAAATAGAGCTGTCGCCGTGGGGGTGGTATTTACCCATGGTATCACCCACGATACGGGCACATTTCCTGTGAGGCGCATCGGAAGACGTAAGTTCCGAGAGGGAGTACAGAATCCGGCGCTGTACCGGTTTCAGTCCGTCCCGTACATCCGGCAGCGCCCGTTCCGTGATGACCGACATGGCGTAATCCACATAGGCCTGTCCCATTTCCGATTCATAATCTACTGTTGTGATCTTCTCCGGCATGGTTTCTTCCTCATTTCACAAAATTAAGGTCACTGTTCACTCCTGAAAAAAAGAATAATCAATCCGAAATACAAGCATTTCGTCTTCAATGATTCTGTTTTTCATGAGGGTGATATTACGAATTAAGAAGAGTGGTTGATTTCTCAACCACTCCGGTGTATAATCGCAGATAAGAGGAATCGGAAGCACAGGTTCCGGTTTACCCTCTTGATGCTGTTTAAATAAGCGTCCAGCTTCTCAAGGGTTAGGACGCTTATTTCTTTTTATGGTTGTCTATATAAGACAGTGCTGCAAATACAACAAGTAATAGCGTAAGTACCTCCATTACCGTCATAAGCACCACCCCCTCTCATATGAGGGAACCGGAAACTCGCATCCCACCTCTATGCAATTATACCCTTACATGGTAACACGCACACATTGCGTGGTCAAGTCTTCTCGAACATTTGTTCGTTTTATATCATCATATCTACACTTTGCATTCATTCCTGCATAGCCTATAAATCCACGTTTGCTTCCCTGCTGTGCTTCTCGATATACTCCCGGCGCGGTCCTACCTCATTTCCCATCAGTGTATGGGTAAGGGATGTCGCTTCGGCAATACTATCGATAGACACCTGCTTCAGAAGCCGGTTTTCCGCATCCATCGTCGTCTCGAACAACTGCTCCGCATCCATTTCTCCAAGGCCCTTGTACCGCTGGATCGTGAACTTCTTTGTATGGGCGCGGCGGTATTTCTCCAGCTCCGCATCGGAATACAGGTACTTCACATTCTTCCCGTCTCCCACCCGGTACAGCGGCGGTATGGCGATGTAAATGTGCCCCTCGCTGATGAGATCGGGGTAGAACCGGTAGAAGAAGGTAAGCAGCAGCGTCGCAATGTGCGCGCCGTCCACATCCGCATCCGTCATGATGATGATCTTCCCGTAATTCAGCTTCGTAATATCGAAGTCATTTCCATAGCCCTGCAGGAAACCGCAGCCGAAGGCGTTGATCATCGCCTTGATCTCCGCATTTTCCAGGACCTTGCTGACAGGGACCTTCTCCACATTCAGGATCTTGCCGCGGAGAGGAAGTACCGCCTGATATTTCCGGTTCCGGGCCGATTTTGCGGAGCCTCCCGCGGAATCACCCTCGACGATGAAGATCTCACATTTCTCTGCTTCATTGCTCTCCTGCCGCACCAGCTTCCCATTCCCCTCGAAGGAGAACTTGCTGAGATTGATCTTATTTTTTTCATTTGCCCGCTTCTTTGACAGTGCAACCGCACGGTCGGCGATATCCTTTAAAACCTCATAATTCCGGTCGAAGTAAATGGTCAGCTGTTCCTTTACGATATCCTCCACAGCCTTTACCACATCGGTATTGGAAAGCTTTGTTTTTGTCTGTCCTTCAAACTGGGGATCGGGGTGCCGCACAGAAATGACAGATACCATTCCGCTACGGATATCCGCGCCGGAGAGGTTGCTGTCCTTTTCCTTCAGAAGTCCGAGGTCATTCCTCGCATACTGGTTTACCACCTTCGCAAAGGCCGATTTCCAGGAGGTCACATGCGTTCCGCCCTCGGGATTCGTGATATTATTTGTAAAGCCGATGATATTCTCATCGCCGTCCTCGGTCATGACAAAGTCTATCTGTGCCCAGATTCCATCCCTCTCGCCCTGGATCTCCACGATGGGAGATGTGTGCGTGAGTCCCGTGGCAATATCCTCCACAAAGGCATGTAATCCGCCGGGCTGATGGAAGGTCTCCTTCTCCTCGCCATCCCTCCGGTTCCAGAAGGTGATGGTGAGATCAGGATTCAGATATGCCGTTTCCTTGATTCTCTGCTTGATGGCGGAACATTTAAACTTGACCGTCTCAAAGATCGTATCGTCCGGACGGATCGTAACCGTGGTACCGGTATGCTTTGCGGAAATCCTTTCTCCGGATGCGGTACGGCACTGGGCATCCGCAATCCTTTCCTTCGGCAGCTCGCCATCCACCAGCTTCGTGGTAGGAACTCCGTAGGCATAAGTATCATGATAGACATATCCATCCCTGTAAACATCCACGATCAGTTCCTTCGACAGGGCATTTACCACTGCGGAGCCGACGCCATGCAGGCCGCCGCTGATCTTGTAGGTGGAGGAATTAAACTTTCCTCCTGCATGAAGCACGGTGTAAACCACCCGCTCCGCCGGCATCTTCTCCGTGGGGTGCATATCCACCGGAACACCCCGCCCATTGTCGGAAATGGTAGCCGATCCATCCTCATTGATGATCACATCGATCTGGCTACAATAGCCCGCCAGATGCTCGTCCACTGAGTTATCGATGATCTCCTGCACCAGATGATTGAGGCCGCTGCGTCCCGTATTCCCGATGTACATGCCGGGGCGCAGCCGCACCGGCTCCAGTCCCTTCAATACTTCTATTTTCTCTGCATTATAAGCCACTTTTACACCTCATCAAAAATGATCTCCGCCTGCGCAGGAAAACAGCGGGGATCCCGCCCCGCTGCTTTGTCAGGCACCATTCTGTTATAACAAAAATGAAACGGACTGTCAAGCGATAACCGAACATATGTGCGTTTTTATCCGGTTTTTTGCACTTTCATACGCTGACTTCTTTTCTTCTAGTTGAGTGCTAATTTAAATTCCGCATTGCAATGGTTAATTCCGGAAGAATGGACTTTACTTCCGCATAAGTTTCTTCTTATACTGTACAGGCTGCTGATTACCTAGCCTGTGCCGGAAAGAGAGGAAAAATGAGTACTCA
>JAFXZW010000053.1 GCA_017541035.1 Eubacterium sp.
CGAGGAGGACATCCTCATGCAAACAAGAAAAGGCGTAGCATTAAGCTACGCCCCGTCACAAATTGCGGTATGAATTTTTGAAATAAAAAATGCAGAGTGTCCATTACAGGATACTCAGATCCCATAAGGACACTCTGCATGATCTGAATATCAGAAAAGGACCGGGAACCGATTATGACAGGGTTCAGTTTATCCCGATCGGTGTGTACACGATCTTAGAAGTTCGAAGTGGAAAAGGAAGTTCTGCCGGATGGGGCAGGCTGAAGAGTGGAATAGGATGGATCTCGTTGGATTTTGTCCGCAGGATTTAAGAATGACGGCTGGTGGAGACTGAGTTCTCTGCTGGCCGTTATTTTTTTGCCTTCTGACCGGAAAAATAATTCCCAAAGGCGCTTAGGAAGATAGGAGGGAAGAACCTCACTTTGATCCCCGGAGGTGCCACGAATGACAACTTTCATGAAGAACGGCATTGAAGTATGTATGCCCGAAGATGATGAAAAATCAAGACAGAATATGATTATCGCTGCAGAGTTCATGGCGCGTATGATACAAAAGTACGGTAAAAAGGTTCTTGCTAAGATAGAAGAAAAAGAACGGTTGGAAGCAAACAAAGAATTAGAAGATACAGTTGCAGAGTAAATCATATTCAAGCGTGGTGAGAAATCGGCAGTGGGAGGATTCCTATTGCCGGTTTTTCATTTGAAAACTGTATTGAAAATCTGTAGATATCGTGGTATAGTATCAAACAAGGAACAACTGTGTAACAAAGAGCAACACCCAAAGAAAGGAGGCGGAGATCGTTGAAGAAATGCTATATCTATACAAGAGTCTCCACCGCCGCTCAGATCGAAGGGTATAGTCTTGATGCACAGGAAGAAAGCCTTAAGGCATATGCTGAATACAGAGAGCTGGAGATTGTCGGAAACTACTGTGATGCTGGTAAATCCGGGAAGAACATCAAGGGACGTCCGGCATTTCGACAGATGATGACGGATATTAAGAGTCAGAAGGACGATATTGCTTTTGTCCTGGTATTCAAATTATCTCGATTCGGCAGGAATGCTGCAGATATCTTGAAATCACTTCAGCTTCTCGAAGACTTTGGCATTGATTTGGTGAGTGTAGAGGAAGCCATCGATTCCTCCACTCAGGGGGGAAGGCTGACGCTTGCAATTCTTTCTGCTGTCGCTGAGATGGAGAGAGAAAATATTACCGTTCAGTTCATGGCTGGTAAAATGCAGAAGGTTCTGGAAGGTGGGTGGACTGGTGGTGCAGTTCCCTATGGCTATAAGAATGTCAATCATGAGCTGGTTCTGGTTCCACCAGAAGCAGAAGTAATCCGAATGATATATGAGTTATATCAGCAAGAAAACATGTCAGCTTCTGCGGTAGCGTATGAGTTGAATAAAAGCAATCTGGTTCGTATCTCTGGAAAAGGAGAGCAGAAACCATTCACTTATGAATTTGTTTCAAGAGTACTGGATAATCCATTTTATTGTGGAAGAGTTTATTACAACAGAAGAACCAATAAGAAGGACAGGGATGGAAAGACCATAAAGCAGGATGAGGATAATATCATCATGGCTGAGGGTAAGCACGAGATTATTGTTTCGCCTGAAGTGTGGGATAGCGTTCATGCAAAGAGAACTGAAATCGCCGGACGATACAAAAGGGTAGATGATGGTGGTCATGTGCACCTGCTTTCAGGAATTGTGAAATGTCCGATCTGCGGTAAGGGACTCACCGGGATGATTAGCAGAACGAAGAACCTGAAAGGTGATGGATACTATAAGCCGATTTATTATTATAAGTGCCGATACAATACAAGACAGAATGGGAAAACATGTCCATTTGATCAGAGCTTAAATCAGGAAATCATAGATGGTTTGGTGATGAAGATCCTGCAAAAGCTTCAGACATATAGGGAATTTCAAGATGCTTTGCAGGCGGCCTTGGGTGATCAAGGGAATCTTGAAAAGACAGAAAAGCGGCTCCAGGATCTCCGTAAGGAACTTAGGGAAGCGGAGCTGACCAAAGACCGGCTTGGAGAAAAGCTTGATGGACTGAATCCTCTTGGTAAGGATTATGACAGGAAATATGAAGAGACATCTGATAAGCTCGACAGCATATATGATCGAATT
This sequence comes from Eubacterium sp., assembly GCA_017541035.1. Taxonomy (GTDB): domain Bacteria; phylum Bacillota; class Clostridia; order Lachnospirales; family Lachnospiraceae; genus Eubacterium_Q. The sequence goes on from JAFXZW010000053.1 coordinate 2,142, forward strand.
GGTGATCTGGAAATGGATGTTATCTCAACCAAGAAAAAGCTGGAGGCACTGAAACAAAAGGCGGATTCTACTGTTCAAATTATGACATTTATGGAGAACCTGCCTCTGATGTATGAGGAAATGTCAGAGGAAGAGCGGAAGGAAATGTTCCAGGCATTTGTAGATGATATTGAGCTCTTTTCGGAAGATAGAACAGATGGCAAGATTATAAAAAGCATATCCTTCAAATTTCCGATGGTATTTGACGGTAAACCGTTGGCAAAGAATACAAAACCTGAGGATATGGTATCCTTCAGACTGGATTGTACGGATATTGATATTGAGTTGCCGGGTAAGGGAAATATCATCATGAAGAAGCAGGCTGATGGCAGTCAGAAAGTAATTGTCCGTAAAGGAACCTATGCTGCTATCAAGGCCTATATTCTGGAAAAGCATGATGTAAAGGTTCCTACTCTCTATATTGCACAAATCAAGAGAAAGTACGGACTGGAGATCGGAAAAGCCTATAATAAACCAGAGAAGAATAAGAACCATGTGCCGAAGTGCACGAAAGAAAAAGAACTGCTGATCATGGAGGCACTGAAGTTCTATGATTTGATGGAGCAGGATGTCGAGTACAGGGAGGATGCGGTATGACAGAAAAGAAGAAAAAGAAGCAGCAGAAATGCTACATATATATCCGCGTCTCCACTTCCATGCAGGTAGAAGGATACAGTCTGGAAGCTCAGAGAGAGCGACTTAACAAGTTTGCTGATTATCAGGGAATGGAGGTCGTCAGGGAGTATTGCGATGCAGGAAGATCCGGAAAGAACATAACCGGTCGTCCTGAGTTTACGCAGATGCTTCGGGATATCGCTGATGACAGAGACGGAGTATCATACATACTGGTTTTCAAGCTTTCACGATTTGGAAGAAATGCTGCGGATGTATTGAACTCTCTTCAGTATATTCAGGATTACGGAGTGAATCTGATCTGCGTTGAGGATGGCATCGATTCTTCCAAGGATTCTGGTAAGCTTACCATCACCGTTCTCTCCGCTGTTGCAGAGATTGAGCGTGAGAACATTCTTGTTCAGACAATGGAAGGTCGGAAGCAGAAGGCCAGAGAGGGTAAGTGGAACGGTGGCTTGGCTCCATTTGGATATCGCTTGGATAAAGAAAAGGGCGAGCTAGTCGTTGATCCGAAAGAAGCTGAGATCGTTAAGGTTATCTTCGATAAATTCATCAATTCCGATATGGGTGCGGATTCAATTAGCAATTATCTGAATGATCATGGTTATACGAAAAATACGAGCCGTGACTTTGAAGTGAGTTATTTTACTCGCAGCCATATCATGAAGATACTTGATAATCCAGTCTATGTTGGTAAGATCGTATATGGTAAGAGTGCCACAGAAAAAGTCAAAGGGACCAGAGATCAATATCGTAGAGTTAAGCAGGATGATTATCTTGTCGCTGATGGAAGACATGATGCTATCATAGATGAAGAAACTTGGAATAAAGCTCGTGAGAAGCGAAAAGAGACCGGTGTCAAATGGAATAAGATTCATGATCTTGACCATGAACATCTTCTGGCGGGTATCCTGAAATGTCCGATCTGCGGAGCTTCTCTTGCCGGAACAGTTCGACGAAAGAAGTATCCAAGCGGCAAGGTGAATTCAACATTCTACTATCGATGTTTACACCGAAAGCGAATTGAAAGCACTGGTAAAAAATGTGATTTCAAACCTTCGCTAAACCAGATTGATACAGATGCCGAAATAATAGGTGTTATTCACGACATGGTGAATGATGAACAGTTTGAAGCTTTCATCAGAGGCAAGCTGGATGAGAAGGTGGATGTATCAAACTTTGAAGCAGAGCGTGAAGGTCTCAGGACTCAGCTAGTTCAGGCGACAGGTGCAAAGGATAAGCTGATGCAGCAGCTGGATAGACTGGATGTTACAGACAGGCATTACGATCGAAAGTATCAGGACATGCAAGACCGTCTGGATACACTTTATGACAGGATCGCTGACCTGGAAGAAAAGATCGATGATGTGACTGATAAGATATCCGGAGCCTATGATGAGAACCTGACATCAAAGCAGCTCTGCAAGGTTCTTCTCCAATTCGATGAAATGTTTGAAGAAATGACCGACTTGGAGAGAAAAGAGTTTTTATATACACTTATTGAAAGGATTGACCTGTTTCCTGAAAGACAGGAAAATGGAAGCATCCTGAAGCGAATCAGATTTAAATTCCGCGTAGATTATGACGCTGAAGATGGTGGCAAGGTGTTGCTCAACGAAAACGACGTCGAGACTGTGGTAGGACTACAACGCACAAATACCTGACAATCCTAGTATTTACGCACTTCGTGGAGTTTTTCTCATTCAACAGAATTGATGAAAATCGACGCGAAAAAGAGTTAATCCAAAGAATCACCGTTTCGGTCGCTTTGGAAGTGGAGACTGGGAACACAAAAAATCCGGATATAAAAGTTGATAAGGAAACCATCGATTGATGGTCATTATAGGGATATTAGCCAATAGAGCTGATATCCCTATTTGCGTTATACGGTCTCACGGTGAGACCGTGGAAAGGAGAGTCATGGCAAAGATTATTTCCATCTGTAATCAAAAAGGCGGTTGCGGAAAAAGTACACTCACGGAAAACCTAGGAGCGGCACTGGCAGGGTGCGGAGCAAAGGTACTGCTGGTCGATCTGGATCCGTCGGGAAATCTTTCCATTGCGTTAGGCCTTCCGAAGAATTGTCGAAATACAATCGAATCTCTGATGAGGAGCGTCATCCTGGAAGATACTTTGGAGTTCGAGGAAACTGTTGTTCATCATGAAGAGGGAATGGACATCCTTCCGGCGAACCGGCTTCTCACAGGAATGGAACTGCAACTTCAGACTTTGGAGGACAGCAAGACCGTTCTTAGAGACGTTTTATCCGCCATACAGAGCCGATATGAATTCATCCTAATCGATTGCATGCCTTCCCTTGGAATGCTCACCCTGAATGCGCTGACGGCATCTGATGAGGTCCTGATTCCCGTTCAGCCGCAGTGCTTATCAGTAGAAGGTCTGCAGGAACTGATGGGAACCATCGCTAAGGTTCGGAAGACGTCAAACCGCAGTCTGAAGATTGGTGGCATTGTGTTCTCCCTGGATAGCAACGTTCGCAGTAATGAGCGTCGGATTAAGGAAGATGTTCGGGCAGCCTATGGGAAGCATGTCAGAATCTTCGACCAGACCATCCCGAACCTGAGCAGTATCGCGCAGTCACAGAATACCGGATACAGTGTTCTGAAGAACGAACCGTCCGGACGAGCCGCCGGAATCTATCGAAGCATGGCGGAAATCATTTACAAGGAGGAAATGGAACATGAGGAACCTGTCATCTGTCAAACTCCAATCCTATGAGGACATCTTTGGAGAGGAAACTTCGGATATTCGTGAGCTTCCGCTAGAAAAGCTTTTGCCGTTTCCGAATCATCCATACTTAGTCTTGGACAATGATGAGCTGGCACAGCTTGCGGAAAGCATCCGAAAGAACGGCGTGCTCCATCCTCTCAGTGTAATTGCTGCCGGCGGAGATGCCTATTACATCATTTCCGGTCATCGGAGAATGGCGGCCGCGGGAAAGGCAGGCCTTACAACACTTCCCTGTATGATCCGTGAGATTTCCATGGACCAGGCCATCGTGGAAATGGTGGATGCAAACTTGTATCGGGAACAGATCCTTCCGTCAGAGAAAGCAAGGGCATATGCGATGAAACGGGACGCCCTGCGAAGGCTCCGAGAAGAAAACCCGGATTATGTTGAAAAAGGGAAGCGTACCGCAGAAGCATTGTCAGAGGAGGTCGGCGACAGCAAGGCAACCATTCATCGGTACCTTCGCCTGAATGAGCTGATTCCCGAGTTTCTTTCCATGGTTGATGATTGCCGGATGCTTATGAGCACAGCAGTTGAACTGTCATACCTTTCGAAGGAGGAACAGCAAATCGTATGCGCAGTTTCTTCGGAACGAGGCAGACCGGTTAAACCGGATGAGGCACAGGAGCTTCGGACGGTTTCAGAATCGGAACCGATTACCGAAGGGAAAGCGGTGGGCATCCTGCTTCTGCCGGTAAACGAAAACCCGCAGAAAAAGAAAACCACGCAGTCAGCAAAAGAGTTGACACGTCAGACGATGCAGGGATATGTTCTTGCCGCCTGTGACTCGTTAGGACTGTCACAGGATATAATCAACGAACTGCAGGAAGAACTCGACAACCTTGTGGTAACAATGTCCGGTCGGGAAGCCAGGGAGTATCTGGAGCAGCGATCACAACAGATGATGTTAACGGTCTCACAGTGAGACCGTATGGAGGAATTATGAATCTACCAAATGTAAAGGTCAGTGTGTGGCCTTGTAAGAACAAAGGAAAGATTGTGGCAACCGCCAAGGTCATGATAGGAAACGCCATTTCAATCTACCCGTTGCGCTTGATCCAAGGACGACAGCGTATGTTTCTCGGAATGCCGCAAATGTTAGACCGCGCGGGTGATTACCGAGACGTGTTTTTTCCGATAAACGGAGAGGCGCGGGAGGAACTGACCAAGATGGTCATCCATACCTATAACAGCGCAAAGAACAATTTCTGGGATTTCCCGTTGCAGGAGGAATTCAAACCGGAAGTAACGGTACGGTTATTTTCAGACCCTGCTCACAACATGATCGGATACGCAGACATTCTGCTCAATAAAGCATTCCGCATCGTCAACGTCCGAATCTTTCAGGGGGAGAACGGAAGACGTCAGATTATCTTTCCGGAGCGAGGGTATCGGGAAGACGGAGAAATCATTGTAAAGCCCATCTTCGAATTCCGTGGGGATTGGGAGAAAGAATTGAAGAAGATCATCTGTACAGAGTTTGATCACGTGTATGAAGAGATGAAGGAAGAACGAATACAGGTGATGCTCGGGAAGAAAGACGGAAATCTGTCTTATGATGAAATGATGGAAATCCGTCTCTGCCGGGAGGCAGAACAGAGAAGAGACGTTTTACCGGAAGAAGGGGAATGCGAGGAACTCATCATTCAGTAGGAGGACGACATGGCATACTTGTATGGAAGCGGAAATGAAACAGTCGATCGGATGACAAATTTCGGAATTACGGGAAATGTTATTCCTCACGCATGGTACAGGACCATTGTAAAAGATAACGGGCGACCACACCTGCTGGCAATCGAACTGCTGGCGGATATCGTGTACTGGTATCGTCCGCAGGAGATCAGGGATGAACATACCGGACATTTGCTTCGTTATCAGAAGAAGTTTTCCGGCGACATGCTTCAGAAGTCGTACGATCAGTATGCTGCATTCTTCGGAGAAAAGAAGCGAATCATCAAAGAAGCCATGGATGTGCTCGTGAAACTCGGGGTCATAAAGAGACTGCTTCGGACAGTGGAAACGGATTCCATGAAACTTCCCAACATTATGTTTTTGGATTTGGATGTCGATAGGCTGTTCGCTCTGACCTATCCGGAGGAGGTTCCGGTTGTGGATAACTTATCAACAGAAAACAGAAGAAACGAAAAAACAGACGAAAATCCTGTGGAAAGTTATCCACCGGTGGATAACTTGAAAGTGCCGGAAGCCGCAGAAAATAAGACTTTTCCGGTAAAAATGAAAGAGGCAGACCCCATGGTACGAAAAAACGTACCATACCCTACGAAAAAACGTACCATATCCCCCGAAATAGCGGACCATATCCTACGGAAAAGCGGACCATATGGTACGGAAAATCGTAAGACATATACAGATAGTACTACAGAGAATACCAAAGAGATTACTACAGAAATGACCTCCCCGCATCATCAATACCTTCTCACGCACACGCGCGAGCAGTTGGCAAAGCACCTGGAAGGGAAACTGCGGGAGCAGATTGGGTATGAAACACTGTCTCGGGAATACACCTATGCCGGGAGGGCTCTTGATGAGGCCGTAAAGAAGATTGCCGAGGCGATGGCGGCAGAAAAGGATCCGGTGGAGATCGATGGAAAGAGTTATCCGTACTCTTTGGCGAACATGCGGTTTGAGGCTGCGACAGAGCATACATTCCGAAGTGCCATAGAGAGCATCCGGGTTGGAATCGACCGAAAAGAAACCATGGTGGTCAAACTCTTCAGCGCGCCACTTCATTTTGCATCCAAGTAACGGTCTCAACGTGAGACCGTAAACCGGAAGAACCGGTCATGTGTCTTTGACCGTTTTTCATAAAAACAAACCAAAGGAGGTAAAAAACAATGCTGGACAAAAACAGTACCAAGGAGCCCAAGGTGATTGTCGAACTCGTGAGCAAGGAACACGATGCCAGGGAAAAGGCGGCAATCGTAAAGCACTCGGCAGAGCGCATGAAACAATATCATGAAAAATGGAGGAAGATGTTATGCCAGAACAGAAACTGACAAAAGAAGAGTTCTTCCGCAAGCTGGAGGAACAGATCCATGAAGATTTCCCGGATTATGAGCTTCGCAGGCAGGAAGTCACGAAGAGCAGCAATACCGTGAAAAACTGCTTGGTGGTCCGGGATCCGAGCAATGAAGTGGCTCCGTCCCTTCGGATCGACGATTACTGGTCGGATTACAAGGATGCCGTGGACTATGAGGCGGCAGAGAAGCGGATCTTCAGCCAGGTAAAGGAGTGTATCACCCAGGCCTACCTGGACTCAGATAAGCTTGGCATCGCAAGAAAGGCAATGGATGCGATGTCGAACTGGAGAGAGCATCTTCAGTGCTCGCTTGTCATCCGGGACGGCAATGACCGGTTCCTTGAGGATAAGCCGTTCAAGCCGTTCCTCGACATGGCCAAGATCTATTACATCGCAGTTGACGATCTGGTTGAGGGACATGTAAGCCGTATCACTATCACGAATGAGCATATGGCAAGCATGGGATGCACGCTTGATGAACTGGATGCCGCAGCCATGGCCAACACCCTGAAGGAGAACCCCGCAGAGGTGGCATCCATGAGCAAGGTGCTCTCCGATCTGATCGGAATCCCGGAAGAGCAGTTCGAAGCGGAATTCGGCGCAGCGGAACTTCCGATGTACGTGGTAACGAACCGGACGAAGTGTGACGGTGCAGCCGTTATCCTGTATCATGATGTTCTTGAAAAGATTTGCGATGCGCTTCATTCGGATGACTTCTACCTGTTGCCTTCGAGCCGTCACGAGTGTATTTGTGTACCTGCCGGTCTCGATAAGGATGTGGATGCCCTCAGAAGAATGGTGCATGAAGTCAACATGACCCAGGTACCGCCGGAAGATCTTCTTTCCGAGAACGTGTACTATTACGAGCGCGGTCAGGAACTGCAGATCTGCGGAGCCGGACCGGAGCTCGAAGAAGAACCGGAAGAGGAATTCGTTCCGGTCATGTAACACTTAAAACTTAAGCCCGACCTCTCAAAGAGAGAAACGCCGTAGACGCTGTCTCTTTTTGAGACAGCGGACTTACGGCGGAACTTCTGGACATTATGTCCAAAAGTGAGTTATTATCAAACTGAGAGGAGAAGCATCATGGGAGAACAGGAACGGAAAAGCAACTGGTGGAAATGGGCGGCCGGAGCTGCAGCTTTTGGAGCAGCGGTCTTTCTTGGTGTGAAAGCATTTGGCGGAAGCAATAACACGCAGACTGCAGGAGTGAGCGTAACTCCGACTGTGCTTATTGCGGAAGACAGTCCTACACCGGAGCAAATGGTCACAGTGACTCCGGAACCGTCACCGACACTGATCCCGACAGAAACGCCTACGGCGACTCCTACGGAAGCAGTAACGGTTACACCGGAACCCACTATAACGGATACTCCGACACCGGAACCGACAGAAGAACCTAGCCCGACTCCGACAGAAGAAGCAAAACCTACCGAAACGGTAACACCGACGCAGATTCCTACGAATACGCCTACGGTAATGCCTACAGCTTCACCGAAGCCAACGGCAACACCTACTGCAAAGTCGACAGCGACACCAACAGTGACGCCGAAACCGACCAATACGCCGACGGAAGCACCTAAGCCGACAGTGGCTCCTACGAGTACTCCGACTCCGGTTCCAACCAATACACCGACACCTACGCCGGCTGCATGGGCAGAACCAAAGGAGCGGAAGGACATCGCTGACCTGCTGATGGCAAAGATTAATGCCTATCGACACAGTCAGGGGCTTCGTAAGTGGGAAAGTCCATTCGTTTATTACGATGTGAATAATCCCGGCCTCGGGGAAAGGCTGACGGAAAAAGGTATCCGGGTTGCAAAGAAATGCTGTATGGAGCATTCAGCAAATCATGAACACAGCCAGATTGGTACCGGGGTTTATTTCTATCCATGGCAGGTAACGGATATCTGGCTGGAATCCATGGCTGAGGATCTGTATCAAAACTGGTATAAGTCCGCACCGCACAATAAAAACATGCTGACTGACAGCTCGCCTTATGATGGGGTTGATGTTGCCGTGATGCATGTGGTGGAATACTTCGACGGGGATTATTGGCATTACTGTGCTATCATGACGGTATCCAGCATCCCTAAGGAATGGCTCCCGGATGGGCTGGAGTAAGAATAACTGAACATTGATTTTACGATGGAGCATTACAGCTGACTGTAGTGCTCCTTTTTCGTGGAAAGGAAGGCAAATGAAGCATTTTAAAAGAGTCATCGCCGTGATGCTTACGGTATCCATGCTTGCAGGATTCTGTGCTGTCTGGCACATCCCCAGGCAGGCAAAAGCGGCTGACGACATCTACTACACAACAACGGATTTTCAGAAAGACTATGCGAAGGTTCTGCTGGGTTTGATTGGGAAAGGGTATACCTCCGGCGGAGGTTATCATGTGACTGCGGGAGGAACACCCTTGAGCCCGGCAACTACACCGGTTACGATGTTCGACTGCAGCGGATTTGTGGTAACCGGCCTTATGATGATGGGATATGACTATTTCATAGATTCGACCGGGAAAAAGTGGAACCTGAATGCCCAGGTCGGCATGGACGTCTTCCAGGGCACTAAGGGAATCTTTTACAGCCACAAGACGGGCGACAAGATAACCCTTCATAATAAAACGGATGCACGGTTTAACGTGACATTTGAGTTCGGGGAAGTGGTTGATATGACAAAGGCCACTGACATCCCTATGGGAAGCATCATCTGTTCGCTTCCCATTCAGAACTCCTCCGGAAACTACGACACGTCCAACAATAACGGAGTGGTATACGGTCCGTTCGCAGAGCACTACATCGGATCCTCGTATAAAACGCATATCGGGCACGTTTCAGTTGCGCTTTTCACAATCCCGAAGGGGGATGATATCACTCCTGAGAACTACCGGGATAAGACGAGTGCGGAGCGCAAGGCGGCGCTGGAAAACTCATGGGAGCGGGCTGCCGCCAAAATCGAATCGCTGTTCGGAGCAACGTATAAGACCAAGGTGACCGGAGGCAGTATCCGGAACTCGGCTTACAACATTTCGGAACAACACTACGCACCATTCCTGTGGGATGCACGCGGAAGAGGATACGGATACTACACGAACTCAGATGCTACGGCGTCCAACTACAAAGCCGGATTCAAGGACCCACGATGTTCCAAGCATTTCCTGACACCGTACAGTACCGTGTGGCAGATCGAATGCTTGAATGAGACGGTCGGTGTCTGTGTAAACAACAATCCGTATGGGAAGACTGTTGCAATTACACAATCTGTCTTTTTAAAGCCAGTCGATTCTTATGGGGATATCGTAATCCATAAAGCCGAAACCCAGACGCAAAAGGCACTGTCAGGAGCGACATTCGCTCTCTATGAGTGGTCAGAAAAAAGTGGGAATTATGTCGTGTCACCTACCTATCAGATTAAAGAGTATGGGTCTTCGGGAACATACCGTGTTTATGCTGGAAATGAACAAGCACTGATTCTTGTTTCGTCTGACAATCTCGGGAAAATTAGAGTTGTCGAAACCAAGGCACCTCCCGGCTATTCCAACATCGATCTGACAACGAACCAGCCGTATACATGGGAGCATACTTTTAAAAAAGACGGGGAAACGGAAACATTAACTATCGATGCGAAGAATACCGGACTTCCGGTTGGATTTAATGTCGTAAAGAAAGGAACAGACGGACCGCTCCTGTCGGGCGCCGAGTTTACGTTGTATTCCGATGAGGCATGTACATCGGTTGCCAAGGACCTGAATAACAAG
>JAFXZW010000054.1 GCA_017541035.1 Eubacterium sp.
CCATACCACGAACCGAAATGTCAATGAGAAGGCAGAACCCAGCAAGTGGAGCTTCCCGGGATCCAACGACGGAACAGCCAGTGTGGATCATACTCTGAATCGGAATGAAAATCAGAAGGCAGATCCCAGTAAGTGGAACTTCCCCGGTGCCGGCGATGAAACAGCCAATGTGGATCATACAGCAAACCGCAGCATGAATGACCAGAAGGCAGAACCCAGCAAATGGAGCTATCCGGGTGCTGAGGATGGATCAGCCAGCGTGGACCATACCACGAACCGAAATGTCAATGAGAAGGCAGAACCCAGCAAGTGGAGCTTCCCGGGTGCAGAAGACGGTTCTAACAGTGTGGACCATACCACAAACCGAAACATCAACGAAAAGGCAGAACCCAGCAAGTGGAGCTTCCCGGGTGCTGAGGATGGATCAGCCAGCGTGGATCATACTGCAAACCGCAACATGAATGACCAGAAAGCGGAACCCAGCAAGTGGAACTATCCGGGAGCATCGGACGGAACCGCCAGTGTGGATCATACATCCAACAGAAATACGAATGAGACGGCAGAACCCAGTAAGTGGAGTTATCCCGGATCGTCAGATGCATCAACCAGTGTGGATCATACACTTAACCGTAACGTGAATGAAAAGGCTGAACCGGTTACATGGCCGCCCACCAGGAGAGCGCTGAAGGCTCAGGCGCTTTCTGAATTATGATTACGATCAAAGCCCCGATCGAGCTGAAGGTAAGATCGGATCTCGCAAAGGGATATGATGCCTTTGGCGAGAAAATAGCCGGCAACTATGCTCTTATGGGGCTCGAAATCGGTGAAGAAGAGCTGCTGCATATGGTGAGCTCGCCTCCGGAGATCTATCTTATGGACGAGGGCTCAACTACCGTAGGCGGAAACACCTTCATTTCCGGCAGAAATGAAGAAAAATACAGTATCGTCAACAATATGTTGAACCGTATTATGCTTTCTGTAAACGGGGAACTCACCTATCAGGACAGAACATATATCACGGAAACGCTTCATAAGCTTGGCATCAGAGATGACAGGAAATTCATGACCGAAGTGAGAAAGATGATCGATGAATCTCACCTGGAAGAGAATTTCCTGAATCATTATTTCGAGCTGGTTCTGGGCGGAGAGAACAGGGAGCTGAGACAGAGAACTCTGGAACTGTCCAAGGAGCTTGTTCAGAAGGAAACCTATCATACCGAGAGATCCCGTGAGGATTTCCTGAGTGAAAGCATACTTCACAGGCTTCAGACGGGTGCCATTTATCAGATCGTCTCCAATTTCAATAAGAGCCTGAGTGATACTCGGATTGAACTGCAGGAAAGCATGCTTTCCGAACAGGAAAATGTGGCACGAAAGCTACTGGTTCAGAACTTTCTCTTCAATGTGGTTAAAGAGGAACCGGAGCTTTTCCATGTGGAAACAGGAAGTGCAGGCGGGAAAGCCGAACCCGGACAGGTAATCCGTGAGGTTTCGGAAAGAAGTACGGAACGGATCGGAGAGGGGATCCGGGATTCCCGTACATTTGAACAGAGCGAGAGAGAATTCCGCAGATCGGAAGAACTGCGGTCGGAAAGAGAGTCGGCTTTCCGAAGCGAGCGTGAGACGGCAGAGATCATTTTCCGTGAAGGCGAGACGGCAGAACAGGTCGTAACTCCGGGAATGACAGAGGAGCGGGTGATCATTGAAAGAACCCGTGAATCCGAACCCGGAACTGCCGAGTACCGGACAACAGAACGGATCCGTACGGAACAGGATCGGACGGCTCCGGGTGTGCAGAGAACGGATGAGGGCGAAATACCCGCTGAAAAGGAACGCGTCTATTCCGTTGAGAAGCCGGGAGAACGACTGACAGACCGGGTGACGGAAGAGAGCACGCTGGTTACCGAACGCAGTGACAGAGATCACAGCCTGGAGAGAACGGAACAGTATAGAACCGAAAGAGAAGAATTGCTTCGCGCGGAACGCGAGAGAGCGGAGCTGATCTTCCGTGAAGGAGAAAACCGGGAGAAGCTGGAAGAGACTATCCTGGACAGACTTGCCGAGCAGAGTACGACAGAACGGGAACGTGTTTCGGAAAGCCATGATACCGAGCTTTTTGGTACGGAGCGCGTGGAATCCCTTCAGGAACAGGTACTCCGTACCGAACAGGTAAGCTCCGAAACGATCCGTCAGGAAGAAAGAGAGTTTTCGGAAGAGATCATTCCCGGCACTGCTACAGAACGTGTGACCACGGAAGGGGAACGCGTAACAGAACAGCTCCGTACCGAGCAGACCTTTGATCATACAGACCGTTATGTGACAGAACAGGGAGAAATCCTTCGGACAGAACATGAGGGTACTGAACTGATCTACCGTGAGGAGAGAACGGCAGCTGCAACGGAAGAAGACGAAATGGGACTTCCATCCGAAACTGTTCGGGAAACTGGTGTTTATGAAACTGAGCGTATTCGCGAGGCGGGAGAACCGGTTGTATCCGAGCAGAGAATTCCCACCCCCGGTGAACAGATCATCAGGGAGCAAAGCAGAACGCTTGAAGGTCAGCGGGATGAGTATCATACGAGAGACCGCCTGACAACGGAACAGGCATCAGTCATCCGCGCCGAAAGGGAAAGAATAGAACAGCTTCTAACCGCAGGTACGGAAAGTCCTGAGCAGGAAGCGCAAATGCGGGACAGACTGCAGGAACTGCTCACGTTAGAGAGATCCATCGAAAGAACGCGGACGGAAAGAGAAACCGGAACCGAGCGAACAGAGCGGTACGTCACAGAAGCAGGAGAAATCCTTCGGACTGAGCATGAAGGGGCAGAGCTGATCTATCGTGAAGAGTCAGCTGCCGCTGCACCGGAAGAAGGTGAAATGACATCTCCCACCGGAACACTGAGGGAGAGAGAGACGATAGAAACCGAGCGTATTCGGGAGACCGGAGAGCCGCTCATTTCCGAGCAGAGAATACCCGGAACACCGGGAGAACGAGTGACGGATGTTCGGCGCAGCGAAACACTGCAGGACCGTACAGAATCCCGCCTGACGGAGAGTCTTACGAGAGAACGGGAATCAGTCATCCGCGCCGAAAGAGAAAGAATAGAACAGCTTCTTACCGAGGGTACGGAAAGTCCTGAGCAGGAAGCGCAAATGCGGAACAGACTGCAGGAACTGCTCACGATGGAGAGATCCATCGAAAGAACACGGACGGAAAGAGAAACCGGAACCGAACGAATAGAGCGGTACGTCACAGAAGCAGGAGAAATCCTTCGGACTGAGCATGAAGGGGCAGAACTGATTTATCGTGAAGAGTCAGCTGCCTCTGCATCGGAAGAAGGTGAAATGACATCTCCCACCGAAACATTCCGGGAGAGAAGTACGATTGTGACCGAGCGTATTCCGGAAACCGGAGAAACGATCATTTCCGGGCAGAGAATCCCCGGTACGCCGGGAGAACGTGTGACGGATGTTCGGCGCAGCGAAACGCTGCAGGATCGATCGGAAACCCGCATGACGGAGAGCTTTTCGAGAGAACAGGAAAGGGTCATCCGCGCGGAGAGGGAAAGAATCGAACAGCTTCTTAGCACCGGAATGGAAAGCCCCGTACAGGAAGCTGAGATGCGGGACAGACTGAAGGAACTTCTCACATTGGAGAGATCCTTCGAAAGAACGCGGGAGGAAAGAGAAACCGGAACCGAACGAACAGAGCGTTACGTAACGGAAGCGGGAGAAATCCTTCGAACGGAGCATGAAGGAGCAGAACTGATCTACCGTGAGGGAGAAGCTGTCGAACAGGAAGGCAGTGAGGCAGTAACTCCGGGAGGCATACATGAGATAAGGGAATCCGAAAGAGAACGTGTCCGGGAAACCGAACGGCTGGAAAAGGAAAGAAGCAGCGTCGCTACAAGAGAAGAAGCCATTTCCGATATTCGATCCGAAATAAAGGAAAAGCTGGACACCGAACGGATCCGGACAGAACAGCTTCGGACAGAATATGAGCAGGGAATCGGATCAGGTCGGGAACAGGCAGATCTGGTATACCGTGAAGGCACTGTATCGGAGGGGGCTGAAACACCCGAAGGGCAGGGAACGGAACGAATCCGGGAAAACCGGGAGCTGGAAAAAGAACGGTTGTCTGAAAGGGATCGCCTGGAGAGAGAACGAAGAAGCTACATCAGTGAAAAAACGGAGGTTTCTGTAAGAGATGAACTTCGGGAACAGATCAGGGAACAGCTCCGGACGGAGCGTTCTGTTGCCGAAGGAGCTCCGGAACCCGGAAGAGTTTATGACAGAAGTGAACTGATCTATCGGGAAAAGGAAGCTGCGGGAGAAGAAAGACTTCCGGAGGAAGCCGAAAGAAGAGCGCGTGACATAGAGCGTTACCGAAGCGACAACATTTTCGAGAGAGAACTTCTGGAAAGGGAAAGCAGTAAGACAGAGGTAACAGCGGGTCTTGCGTCGGCAGTCCTTCTCGATGTGGTGAAAACCATGTTCCATGCCGGTTATGATAAAATTGGAAAGGGTGACACCTGGATTGAGTACAGAGGTGCGCTTTATCACTCTGCGGAGAATGTCTTTGACCGGTTAAATTATAATCTGGATCAGAGATCCGAATCACAATACAATACCTATTCGGATGTATCTCTTGATTTTGGAACGGATTTCACAAGCTTTCAGGAGCTGCAGGAAATCACTGAAAATAAAAGCGATGTTCAGACCATCGAAGAAACGATCCGCGAGATGAATGAGATGAATCTTCAGAATGTGGAACGTTACGAGCAGATGGTTCAGGTCTTGAAGACACTACAACCCGAAAAGAAAAGGAAGACCGGAGGTATCCGGCAGACCCGTCAGGAGGCACTGAACCTGCTGGATGACGAGCAGTCTCTTTATGAAAAACTTCAGCATGCAGAGAATGCTCAGGAAGAAGAACGAAGAGAGGTTTTCCATGAGATTACCAGGATCTTCCCGGAACACTCCGTAGAGATATTCAAGGTTGTGGAGCAGTATCTGGATGGCTCGGGACAGCCTAAGGGCGTCGGTGTTTCAAGAAATAATGTGGAAGAAGCTGCAGAAGAGATCCGCAGGATCACTTCTATGCCCCAGGTTATTCCGGAACCTGTACCGGAACCCATGGAAATGGAATCCAGTGAGCTGATCTACCGAAGAAATGATCGTATGACACAGGAAGAACTGCAGGAGATGTTCGAAACTATCCGAAGATCGGATAATCTTCAGAGAAGAGAGGTCGAGCAAAAAAATCAGCAGTTTGAAACAGACAGGAGAAACACGACGACCTTTACAACGAATACAGAACGTACTTTGACTCGCCAGGATGCCGAAGATATCGAGGCACTTGTGAGCAGAGGGGTAAGGTCCCAGATGAGTGCGATTTCGGAGCAGGTACTGCAGAAGCTTGAAAAGAAGCTGAGAAATGAAAAAATCAGAAGAGGAATATAGAGAGAGGTGATCAGGTATGGAAGTAGGTAAGATGCTTCAGAATTTCACAGGAAGTCTGACAGGTAATGTTACCAAGGCCGTACTTTTAATCCGGAAGATTGAAAAAAAGAATATCAATCAGAACAATAACGAAGTACTGGATGCCCTGGGAGCAAAAAATGCAGACGTGATCAAACATTATGATCAACTGAATCAAACGCTTCTCCAGAAGGCAGAGGAATCACTGAGCGGGAAGAAGGTTGTCACTTATGATACCATCCGTGCTCTTGCTCTGAAAAAAAACTATATTGCTCTTGAGGTACAGTACAATCCTACAACTCTGAGGATGGACACCTCCGCAGGAAAACAGATGGAATTCAAGGGAAGTGCGCAGAATCCCGAGCTGTCAGTGTATAAAGCTCCCTCGGCTACCATACTTACCTTTGATCTTCTTTTCGATGATGTGAATAATATGGATTCCTTTATGCTGGGTGATAATCCCCTTACGGGATTAACTGCTTCAAACGCAGTGAACGCAGCCACGTCCATTCTCAAAGGGGATGGGTACAGTGTTATGCGTCAAATGCAGGGACTGCTGTCATTGCTTTCCATTGACGAGGCGAGGAGAGTGATCTTCTTCTGGGGAGATATGAGTTTTCACGGATGCGTGACGGATGTGGATATGCAATATACCATGTTCAACAAGAAGGGACATCCTGTACGAGGGAAGGTCACAATCGCCATCAGACAGGATGATGAAGATGAAATCAATCAGGCCAGAGACAAGAATTATACCTATGATAAGGAATATTGGGAGAAAGCCTTTGATGCAACCTTCAAGGAAGATGATGAAGGCAGCATACTGGGTAATGTGAACAAATTTACGAACAACAGTCTTTTAAATCTTAAGCTATAGGTGAAAAGCCATGGATGTTACTTCTTTACTTGCTTATGCAGGAAGCTCTGCTATGCAGAATATTGGGAATATAGAGAAAGCTGTCATAGAAATCTTGGACTTAAGAGGAAGAGAACCTGTTTTGAAGAATTCGATACAGGTTGTTGCCGGAGGCATGGGGGGCGGAATACCCGGCAATCCGGCTGGAGGGCTTGACGGAGATGGTGTGAATCTGAAAAATACCTTCCTCGGTGATTATATTCAGGATCTCGCGGGTGTAGGTAAGAAACAGACAATTTCAGATGCATATTTTCAGAGACTCAAATATAAGAAACGTTCCTATACCGTTAAGTTCAATCCTACCAGTCTTAGCTTTTCCGGACGTAATGGCGGCCGTTTTTCAACCATGGATTATATGTCAGACGATAATGATGAATTACAGTATAAGGGTGTTGATGCTACCATCAGCATGTCTGTACAGCTTCTTTTTGATTCCATGGATCCGAAGGATGCCTTTATGAGTGATAAACTGGATTTTTCCCCTACCGGATTTTTAACCGGTGCTATCGATGCCGGACTATCCTTGGCGGGGAAAAAGAAAAAAACCATACAACGTGAAGTAGAGGGCTTTATAGCGGCTCTTCGAAATGAAAATACGCGCCTGATCACTTTTAACTGGGGAGATATGTGCTATTCCGGAGTCCTCCGCAGAGTAACCACAGAATACACGATGTTTAATGTTACCGGAGAACCGGTGAGAGCTATGGTCGGACTTTCCATCATGTGTGCGGATGCAAAACAGTGGAAGAATTCAGTTGCCGTATGGCAGGAACGGTACAAGAACGCTTTTGAAGGTGGCAGTGAGAGTTTCGTTAAGACTTCACAGAAGATGGGAAATCTGTTAAACATTTAAGTTAGTGTAAGGGATTATGGCAGAGTTAAAATTCGGTGATTTAAAACAGACATATGAAAGCTTTCGGGAACCAAAGGCGACGGTTTATATCGATAATCAGGAAATGAATGATCAGCAGCTGCTTACCGTGAATCATGTTGAAGTAGAACTCACAGCAGGGTATGAGGCATCCATAGCAACGTTAACTCTTGGCGGAGTTTACGATGAGACAACCCGAAGCTTTGAGATCAATAAAACCAAGCAGTTTTTGTATCTGGGATCGATGGTCGTTATTTATCTGGGGTACGGGACTGCTCTCCGGGAGGTGTTTCGCGGTTTTATTGCCAAGGTTCACTTTATTCTTCCCCCGGGAGATCTGGATGAAATGCCTTCGGCCGAGCTTACCTGTATGGATGTGAAGGGGCTTATGATGGCCAACAGGCATTCCAAAAAGCTGAAAGCCCTGTATTTCAGTGATGCGGTAAAAGAGATCCTGGAATCCTACCCGATCTTTCAGGAGACCGGACCCGGCGGGAAACTTTTTATGGAAATGAATATCGGATCAACACCGGATAAGCCCCCCGGAGCAAATGGTGCGGGACAACAGAAAACCACGGACCGAAGGGTTGAAATGGTGGAAGAGAGCGATTATGAATTCATCGTGAAAGCCGCCAAACGGTACAATTTTGATTTCTTCGTGGTTGGCAAAAGCCTGTATTTCATTGAAGCGAAAAAGAATAAGACTCCGCTGATCGCACTGAAACCAGGCAGTGGCGTGGTGAGTCTCGATGTGGGATATGATATGACCGGCCTGGTAAATGAGGTTGTTGTAAGAAATATCGATATGCTTCAGGGCAAATATATCGGTGATAAAAAGCAGAGTAAAAATAAAATTTCTCTTGGAAATAAAGCAAAACCGCTGATTGATAAACAGTCACTTGTCTATATCGATCCGACAACGGACAGCAAGGAGGAAGCCGGATACAGGGCTTCCTATCTGTTGGAGCAGGTTGGTTACCGTCTGGGAAGCATTACCGGCGAGATCGTCGGGATGCCAGAGATCGTCCCGGGCAGGTTCATCACTTTGGAGGATTTCGGAACTCCGGTCAACAATAATTTCTATTTGACAAATGTGAGGCATACCTTTACCGGAACGGGTTATAAAACCACCTTTGAAGGCTGTGCAAATGTTATCGGCAGTTAGAAATGAGAGGAAAACCAGATGGCAATCTTTGACATCATAGATGATGTTTCAAAAAAACGAATGGAAAAGACCGACACAGGGGACTCCCGTATCATGGGCATCATGCTGGGAAAGGTTGTAAAAAACTATGATGATAATATGCCCGGTCGCGTGAACGTGATCCTGCTCTCCAGAGAACAGGGTGAGGGTGACGGCGATGAAGCAGACAGTACAAGACTCCTCTGGGCGCGTGTGGTCATGCCTTCATCCGGAGGCTCCTGGGGACATTATTTTATTCCGGAGGTGGGAGACCTTGTGCTGGTTGCCTTTGAAGAAGGCAATATAGAAAGGGCCTATGTGATCGGCTGTATACCGAAGACCAACGACAAGATCCTGACCGGCTCCAAGGATGAGAAGAATAAGTTTAAGAAGATCGTCACAAAAAACGGCAGCGCCATCATTTTTGAAGATATCACCGAGGACAATCAGGGCGGTGAAGGAGGAGGCGGAGAAGAAGCCGGCTCGAAGGATGTGATTACGATCCAGACGGCAAATAAGTCGCACCGGATCGTAATGAACAATGAGAAAAAGATGATCGAGCTTTCCGATAAGGACGGAAAAAATCAGATCAAGATCAACACCGATACAGAAAAGGGACTTATTGAAGTAAAGGCGGAAAAAAAATTTACCGTAAAAGTAGGTGATAATATCTCTCTTGTTATGAACGGTGAAACGGGAGCTGTGACGCTGAAGGCAAAAAAGGTTTCCATCCAGGCAGATGATGCCATTGCGATCGAAAGCACCAGCCGCGCAAACTTTAAGGGCTCCAATGTGACGCTGGAAGCCGGAGGAAGCATGAAGGTATCAAGCGGTGGCCTGGTAGAGGTTTCCGGAACCCCGATTAAATTAGGCTAAGCTCAGCGCCGAAGGCAGGAAGAGGTTTTGATATGGCAGATAACAGGTTTTTAGGGACAGGAGCAAAGTTTCCCCTGCAGGTGGATCCTGCAACGGGACGGATTATGACAGTATCGGGAAACCGATCTGTGAAGGAATCAATCTATCTGATCCTGATGACGCAGATAACGGAGCGGATCGTTCGGCCTGACTTCGGCAGCGATATTATGGGATATGCTTTCATGGATACGACAAATACCATGATGTCGATCCTGCGCCGTGACCTTACACAGACGATCATGCAGCATGAACCCAGAGTGTCCGATATTCGTATTGAAACAGAATTCAGATCGGATATTGGGGCTGTGATCATCAGCATCAACTACCTGGTGGCAGCAACGAACAATAGAGATAATCTTGTCTTTCCCTTTTATCTGGACAGAGGAAATGACACAGAGGAAGAAACGGAGATAGAGCCGCTGGAACGCAGATATTATGATGATTCAACGACGGAGGATGACGAATATTGGACATAGATCACCGCAACGTAAATGATATTGAAAATAGAATACGTGAACTTGCTCGCGGATATGTACCGGAATGGCATTATGATCCGGAGCATGCGGATATCGGTGCCGCCATCGCCAGAATATTTGCCTTGTCGATGAAGGAAAATATCAGTCTGATGAACCTCGCAATGGATCGCTTTCATGTGGAATTCGTCAACATGCTGGATCTCTCCTTAAAGGCGGCAAAGCCGGCGGGGAGTCTTGTACAGTTTTCATTGGTTGAAGATACGATACCTGGGACACAGATCCGAAAGGGAACCCGTTTGGTGGCTGCATCCGAAAAGACAGACAGCGGACAGGTGATTTTTGAAACGGATCGGGATATCTATGTGACAAATTCCCGCATCACGGATGCATTTATGACAGACCGTGAAGACGGGAGCTTTGTCCCGCTTCTCGGTGATTATGCACCGGTTTCTTTCCTTGAGGGCGAGGAGGACATGACGCAGGAAGAGGAGGAAACGGGAAGAGAAGAAGGGGAAGAGGAAGCTTCCTCCGGTTCGGAACCGCGGTACTCCAATCGTTCAGGCAAGATGCGTCCCTTTGTTCTTTTTTCCGAGGTGGGAAATATTTCCAAAAGCGCGCTTGTTTTTTACCACGAGTCACTCTTTGATATTGAGGACGAGCCGATTTATATCCGCCTGAAGGGAAGCGAGGATATCATCGACAAGATACGGAACGAAAAATATGTTTTGAAGTATTATACCGCTTCCGGCTTTCGTAATTTTGACAGCGTTCAGATCATGGATGATGGAATAACCGTTGAAGTGAAAAAAAGCGGTAAATGCAGGCATATGATCGTCAGCGGAAGAAGCTATGCCGTCGTTGTCATGGAGGCGGAAGAAATCGTAAGAAATGCGGAGACTCTCTCCGAACTCGGTCTTTCTTCCTCCGGCAAAGAACGAAGTGCCGATTTTGTGACGGATGGTTCGAACGATATGAACGTGGAAGCGTTTGCACCCTTCACGGATACGCTTTCTCTGTATAATGAGTGTTATATCGGCAATGATCTTTATTTCTCAAAGGGTGGTTCCAAAGTGACTGTCAGCTTTCAGGTGGGCCATCGGGACCGGAGTCTCTTTCTCACCAGACAGGAGGAAGAGGCGGAACTGAAGATCATTAAGAAAAAGCCAAAACTGATCCTGTCGGATATTCCGTCGGAATCCTACTGTGATGAGATCAGCATGGAGTATTATAACGGACTGGGTTGGAGGAAACTGCCGACGGATACGGACGTAACCGGCCTGTTTTCCGGAGCGGGAACAGGAAGCATCAGTCTCAGCTTTTACTGTCCGCTGGATTGGGCGAGGATTCAGGTGGGAGCTTATTTCGGTAGAGCCATCCGTTTCCGGCTGCTGAAGGCAGACAACTGCTATCTGCGACCGGGAATCCATCATTATCCGGTGATCGAACATTTTCGAACTGCTTTTACTTATGAAGGGCATTTCGTGGATCCGGACCGGCTGTACAGAGTTACCGGAACCGAAAAACAGGAGATTACCGATCTTATGAAGAGAGGACATGGTTTTGTTGCCATGTCCGGCGGAGCGTATCAGGATGACGCACTTTATCTCGGCTTCAGCTCCCGTATGGAGAACGGACCTGTCAGTCTGTATTTCGAACTGGAAGACCAGCTTAATATGACGGCTATGAAATGCCGCTATGAATACAGTGCCGGTGAAGGATTCAAACCATTGAAGATCGTTGATAAGACGAAGGACTTTTCCAGATCCGGCTCTGTGATCTTCATGCCTCCGCCTGATATGCAGAGGCTGGCGCTGGAAGGAAAAAAGAAATACTGGATCAGGATTCGCAGAAGCAGGGTGCAGGATGAAAAGGAAAGCAGTATGTTCCTGCCGCGGATACGACGGGTACTGACAAATGTTGTCTATGTCACCAATACGGTTACCGAAAAGGAAACGGACTTCTATCTGAATGACACAACCCCCAACCAGCGATTTTCTCTTGGGAGGCACAACATTCTGGATGCAGAGGTCTGGGTAAACGAAAAAAAGAGTATCCGAATGGATGAGATCGAACGAATGCTTATCTCACAGCCAGATGATATCCGAGTAGAATATGATATGCTGGGAGGAGTATCCGCGGTCTATGTAAAATGGAGTGAGACCTCCGGCTTTGATACAACGGATAATCCCAGAAGCTATGTGCTGGACCGGATGAACGGAAGGCTGATCTTCTCTGACGGTATCAAAGCAATGATGCCGAGGGTGATGGATGATATTGCTTTTAAGGTCCGTGTGCGTACCAGTGACGGGGCGGCCGGCAATGTAGATGTGGGGGCAATCAATGAGACGGTAGGAACGGAGCTTTATATCGATCAGGTTCAAAATCCCGTTCGTGCTTACGGCGGTTCGGATATGGAAACTGTGCCGGAGGCATTTCGCCGCGGAGCAAATCTGCTCAGCAGTCGTGGGCGGCTTGTGTCGGATAAGGATTATATTTATACGATCCTTGAGTATTCCGATAATATTGATGCCGCAGCCTGCGTTACAGGAGAAACAGTGGATGGAAGGCATAAGCCCCAGTACCTCTCATTTGTCCTGCTGATGAAGGATTATCTGGAAGGGTCCTTTTCTTTCCACAGAATTGCCGGGCCTCTGAAGGAATATCTGCTGGATCATTCTCCGGTTACCATATCTCCCGATCATGTATTTGTTGTGGAGCCGATATTTGTGTCTGTTTCGGTTTCCGTGTGGGCATCAGTCAAAGACGAGGAAGCAAGCTTTGAAACACAGAATGAGATCATCGACATGATGAAGGATTATTTCAATCCTGTCGTTCATAAGGGAGGCAGCAACTGGACCATCGGAGTGATTCCCAAAAAAGCGCAGATCATGATGAAGCTGGGAACGCTGAAGAACAGAGCGGTGATTAAGAAGACAGTGATCACGGTACATTATGTGGATAAAGACGGAGAACATACACAGGACATTGATGATGTAAGGGTGAGTCCGTTCATGGTGGTAAGATCCGGTGATCACAAGGTATATATCGAATACGAATGAGAGGTTTTCTGATTGCTTAGACTGGAAGAAACAAGTGGTAGAACATATGAAGAAAGGATGGCTGACGCATTATCGGCCATCCCTCTTATCACGGATGAATGGACCAATTATAATCCGTCGGATCCCGGTATTACGATACTTGAAAACCTTATCTTATTTGAGACACTTCAGGGATCAAGGATCACGATGGTGAGTGATGAGGCACGAAGAGCACTTCTGAAAATGGTTGGTTTTGAGGCCAGAAAAGGAAAATGTGCCAGACTGCTTCTGACGGCGGACAAGCTTCCAGGTAAGACGCATATATACAATAACCAGAGATTTCTGATCGGTAACATGGTTTTTGAAACAAGAAGAAGTCAGGATATAGGTGATTGCCATCTGATCGGTATCCGTTCCTTCTATGACGGTGAATACCATGATCATGGACATCTTCTGGATCGGGAGATCGTTCTTCCCGCAAAAGTGTTTGGTGATGATCCGAAGGTGGGCGATGCAATCCTCTTTTTCTGTGATTCCCTTCCGGAACCCGGAAGCGAGACGTCGTTCTTCATTCAGATCAACTCCGGTTTCCATCGTAATGCACTGAAGAACCGGTCGGAGAACATCTTTGCGTCCTTCAAATGGGAATGTTATACCTCGGATGGGTTTCAGGAGATTAAGGCAAAGGACTTCACCGGAGCGCTTCTGGAAAGCGGTGAGATCAAGCTGAAATTACCGAAGGAGATTCAATATGCAGAGTATTCGCAGGGGGATCTCAGCGGCTTTTGTATCAGAGCCACGCTTGTCACAGCCAATTATGATGTTCGCCCCACCATTTTAAGTGTGGATGCCTTTCTTTTTGAAGTATGGCAGAAGGAAACAAGAGCACTTGCTCTCACATATCAGCAGACGGAAAAGATCAGAGTACACAGCCCGATGAAAGGGGAGAGCTACGTTCTTTGCTTCTGCAGAGAGGGAAAGGGTGAATCATATCGCCGATATGAACTCTCCACGTATACGGACAGGAGAGGAAGATACTGTCTGTATGAAAAAGGAAAAACCAAGGGTGATTTTACTCTCACCTTTGATAAAAAACTCTTCGGATATGAACCATCCAAAGTGAAGGATGCGGTACGTATTGCAATCTACAATGAAGAGGTTATGCGTCAGTATCACGTAGGATATGTGGTCGGTTATGATGATCAGGAGATCGAACTGCCATTTTCCCACATTGTTCCGGACAGCTTCCTCCTGATTGCAAAAAGAACGGATGAAAATGGAGAAGAGTATTTCGATTTTGTTCGTCCCGGGAAAAAGGATGATGATGCACTGACCTATCATCTCCTGGAGAATGACGGTAAGATCGTGATTGAGGATGCGGGTGATTATATCGGCGCAGAGTTGTATATCGGATCTATTTCCATTACGGAGGGCCCGAAAGGAAACATCCGTGCCGGTAATTATCTGGTGGCTCCGGATATAAATGATGCACCGCTCTTCTATAATCCCGGACCGGGAACCGGAGGAACCTTCCGGGAGAAGATAGAAGATGTGCGGACGAGATTTCAGGAGGATGTATATACATCTTATACCTGTATCACCGCAAAGGATTACGAGCAGGCAGCGGCAACGGCTCCCGGTTTATGTATCCGGAAGATCAAGGCCGTCATGGATGAGCTTGACAATACGGTGCATATTGCGGTACTTCCGGGAACGGACGAGAAATTCCCGCGTCTGTCAAAACAGTATATTGACACTATCTCGAATATCCTCTCCGAACGTCGACTGATCACTACCCGTTTCCAGATATCGCCGCCGGTATATGTCAAAGTTTCCGTCAAACTGACGGTTTATGTGAAACGCCAGTTCTCAAACAGCAGGGAACAGATCGAAGAACGGATAAAAATGCTTCTGAACTATATTGACGGAGATAAGAATTTCGGGGATCCGCTGACCTTTGAAGAAGTGTTTGCCGGAATAGAGAATCTGGACTGTGTGGATTATGTATACGAGCTTTTTATGCAGCCTGAGAATCTGAAGCATGCCCTGCTTCGGGATGGAAATATTTATCCGGCTGAGAACTGTCTCCTGTATCCGGGACAGATCATGCTGGAAACGATGATTACATCAATAGCGGTAAAGTGATATGGCAAAATATACAATTAGGAAAAACCGAATGAAGGCCGGTTGCGTAACGGGATTTTCTTACGATGATCAGGCGAGGCTTGAACTGATCCAGACGGAAACCAGTAACAGTGTTTTCCTGAAAGCAATCGATGGCGTGAGGCCGGATGCGGAATGGGGACGGCTTTCTTTTGATGTGGAGTGTTCCGAAGACAGAACCTACGGAATATATGTGCTGGCGTTAAATCACCGAACGCAGGAAATCGGTGGAATAGAGGTCGATCTTGATGTACTGCTGACCAAGAATGATATTCCGGTTGAGGCAAAACTGCAGGTGCTGCAGAATCTCGGGGCGGTCCGTCATGTGGGAAGATCTGATATTCTTCTTTATGACTTAAGCGGACGATATCTCTACATAGCCATCCTGACTGCAGGTGAGGGAAAGCTATCCATTTCCCATATGGTAGTAGATTCCATGGGTGACAATTTTATGGCCACCTATCCGGAGGTTTTTCGGGAGAGAAACAGCTTCTTTCATCGATACATATCCATTTTCTCCAGTATTTACAATGATTTTGAACAGGATATAGCACGATTGCCGCAGCTACTGGATCCGGAACTGTGTCCAAAGGAACTACTGATCGTATTTGGTTCCTGGGTGGGGATCGATCTGGAGGGCGGTTCGCTGGATGAACAGACGATGCGTCGGTTTGTATGTGAGGCGTATGAACTGAATCGTTTGAAGGGGACAAAAAAGGTCATCGAACGGGTTCTTGAAATACTTTTGGGAGAACCAGCTGTGGTGATCGAACACAATCTGCTCCGTTCCTGGATTAAGGAGGAGAAGATCGAAGTTCCGGAAGGCTTTAAAACGCAGGGCGTTTATGATGTTACGGTTATGATTCCCGGAAAGCTGACTGAAGAATTACGGCACAGGATCATTTTCATGCTGAATCAGTTTAAGCCGATCCGTACCAGGATCAATATTGTTCAAATGGATGAAACACCAATGGCGGATTCCAGAACCTATCTTGATATCAATTCAAGACTTCCGAAGGAACGATCTGCCGAACTCGACAATGGTTTCTCGCTTGATGGAACGGTTGTTTTGCAATAATGAAAGGAGGAACAGATAATGCATTACGAGGAAATAGAAACAGAGGGGATACTTCAGATCAATATTGAAGGCAAGATCGATGCCTCTTCAAGCGACAGTTTTCAAACTCTCGTTCTGTCGTCCTTTACAAAGCACAATAGCGTTATCCTGAATCTTGAAAATGTCTCCTTTATGTCCAGTTCCGGACTCAGGGCATTGATCCTTGGTGACAAAACTGCTCAGTCGAAGGGCGGACAGCTGATCATCATCAATGTCCCTCCCCAGGTTCTGGATGTATTCAGGGTTACCGGATTTGATTCTATCCTGGATATACGTTGAAAGGAGGATAACGGATTCATATGTCCAGATTACAGAAGGTTTATCTGATCGGTGCCTGCATCTTTTTTGCGGCAGCTATCTATAGCCTGTTTTTTCTGAAAATCGTTTTTATCATAGTCTTTTTTACACTGCACAGTCTGTGTCTCTTTTCTTTCTGCTATATCTGTTATTCCGATCAGGTGGATAAGGATCTCTCCCTGAAGACTTATCATCAGGAAGTAGGGCAGGAGATAGCTGAAAGGGAAAAGGAAATGAATGAACTCTCCGGGCAGGTTAAGGAAAAGGAAAGCCTGCTTGATCAGATCCGTTCCCAGATGGAGACGCTCCGATCCCGGAATGAAAATTATTCTAGTGAAAAGAATAATCTGCTTGCCAGGATCCATAAGCTGGAAATGGAGAAACGGGAGAAAGAGAAGGAACTCGAACAGGCTATGGAGCAAAACGCTGTTCCCGATTTCGGAGCACTTCTTCCGCCGGCATCCGAGAATTCGGACGGCCGGGAGACCGTAAATATCATAGCAGTAGCAAACCAGGCAAAGAATTCTCTCCTGGAAGAAGCAAGGAATGCAAATCTTCATATCATGGTTTCCTCCGCAACGGACACTTTGATGGTTACCGCCGATCAGGGAAGACTGCTCACATTGTTCCGGAATATCATCGATAACTCCATTAAATACATGAAGCGGGCCGGTTCACTGGTTATCACCATATC
The DNA here is from genome assembly GCA_017541035.1 of Eubacterium sp. Taxonomy (GTDB): domain Bacteria; phylum Bacillota; class Clostridia; order Lachnospirales; family Lachnospiraceae; genus Eubacterium_Q. The sequence goes on from JAFXZW010000054.1 coordinate 17,152, forward strand.
CACAATAGGAGATGATATTTTCATCGTCCTGAAGGATACGGGTGAGGGCCTGCCGACGGATGAAACAAAATACATTTTCGAACTGAATTATCAGGGCTCTAATCGTATCAGCGGAAACGGTCTCGGGCTGGCTCAGGCGCGGGCTATCGTTGAATACTACGGAGGAACGATCTATGCAAAGAGTACCGTAGGAAACGGAATGGGAATCTATATTCAGATTCCTGCCGGAGGGAAAATATGAGCAGAAGAAAGATCAGGAGAATCATTATAGCTGTTTCCTTCTTTTATATCATCGTTGCAGTCCTTTCCATCGTGATGCTGGACCGTGATCAGTTTGTTATTGCAGGCAAAAATGAAGCCGCAACCGATGAAGAGACTACTGCTGTGAAAACGGATATTGATCTGAGTCTTCCGACAGAATCTTCTACACAGGATGATACGGATGCACCGACAGAAGAAGTAACTGTGACGAGCGCACCTGTGGAGGAACAGACAGAGGCATTAACGGGGAAACCGACAGTTGCGTCAACGGAGACAGATACATTAACGGAGGAACCGACAGATGCGCCAACGGAGACAGATGCATTAACGGAAGAGCCGACAGATACGTCAATGGAGACAGATACATTAACGGAGGAACCGACAGATGCGTCAACGGAGGATCCGACGAACGAGCCGACAGATGCGCCGACCGAGGAGGGTACGGAAGAAGTTGTCGAAATCGTTCCGAATACGAACGGTAAGTATTATCTTTTCGAAACGGTTAATGAAGGCCGGTTGCTTATGATGCGGGAGTACGGAAGTAAAAATGCAAAGACGATCAATCAGCTGCGGCCACATTCGGTGGGTGTTTTGATCGAACTGGGGGATGAATGGTCACGGATCTATGCTAACGGAAGCATCGGTTACAGTATAACGGAAGCTCTGGAGATCAGAGAGGTGACAAAGGAAGAGTATGAAGAACAGGTAAGAATCTCCAGCTTACAGGACGGAGGAGCACAGGATGGGGCTCGATGACAGACTTTTCAGAGAACTGAAAAAGAATGAAAAAGCTGCGGCAGATCGGGATCAGTATTATGCGGAAGAGCCGGACTGGATGATCTATGAGAAGAGAGATCGGGAAAAACCCCTGAATGAATATAAAGGGGTATATGAGGTGACGGATGAAAGGTCGATTAACACGGCGCCTTCCGTCTTTGAAAAGGGAACTATCTTTCGAACCGGAAAGAAATAGTGCAAGGAATAATCTGACGGGGGAGCTCGGAGAATGCAAAAGTACGACAGAGAATTACAGAATACGCCGTTCAGTGATTACGATGAGTATATGCAGTATATTTTCAATTGTGTAAATACGGCATTGGATCAGTATATCGAAGGGATGAAGGTCACCTATGCAAATGAGCAGGGTGGTTATAAGAGTATCCTGTACCCGGATATCGAGATTGCGGGCGATACCTGTCGGAATCAGATCGAACGGTTTTATTCGGATGAGGAAACGGATGAAGAGCCGGCGGATCAGGAAGAAGATGGAGAGGGTGAGAAGGAAGAATCTATGGATGAAGAGCTGATGGCTCTTCTTGGCGCTTTTTCCGTGGAGAGAGAGGAACCGAAGCAGAAGAAATCGGCTGCGAAAGAGGAAAACGGTCAGTTGTCTCTCAGAGATAAACTGGATTTCATAGAAAAGAGAGCAGCTGCTACGGTTGAGAGCGGTATATCGCTTCCTTTCTATGTTCTGACGAATAAGCTGAAGTTTGAACCCTTCACCTTATTCTGTTTTGCCTGCGGTATCCTTTCATCCACCCAGACAGATTACGCCAGTGTCTTTCAGATCGTCAATGAAAATGCAGGACTTTCTTCACCGACCATTGAATCGGCCGCCAAGGTATTCTATGGGAAGAGCTATTCCATAACAGGAGCTTACGGGGATATGTCAACCTGTCTGGAGCAGCTGCTTCCTATCCTTTCTTTGGATGTTATGAAGAGCATGCCCTTCTCAACGGTTGTATCTCCGGATAAAAGAATCATTGACTGTCTCTTCGGTAGGAATCCGGAGAAGCTGGATGAGGATTACTCCCGTTTTATTTACATGCTCACAAATAAAGATGAATTGGATCCGATTCTTGCCAATCAGGGTATTCTGGATGAAATGAAGATATCCTACGGGGAAGGAGTTAAGATCTTTTATTATTACGGAGATGAAGGCAGCGGGAGACGTTTTTTTGTCAAGCATTTCTGCAGGGAAAACGGACTGAAGGCAGTGGCGATCAACTGCAAAAAACTTTTCGGCTATGACTATCAGTTTGTGGATAAGGCTCTGTGGGCGGTAACACGGGAGTGTATTCTTACCAATTCCTGTTGTTGTCTGACAGAGCTTTCTTTCCGTGAAGAAGAGAAGGAAAGATTCTTCGGATATATGGATCTCGCTTTTTCCAAACTGAATGAGGAGAATATCCTGGTATTCTCCATGAGTAAGGAGCATATCGATTTCCGGGAGATCACCAAAAATGAGTTTACCGAGCTTGAGCTCCCGACTCCAAATACGGATGAAAGGCAGAAGTGCTGGGAATATTATAAACAGAATTACACACTGAGTGCGGAGATCGATACGCTGGAAATGGCAACAAAATTCCTTTTTACGCCCGGTAAGATTCATGACGCTCTGAAGAATGGGAGAGCTCTTTCCGTTATGGCGCAGGAGCCGGAGATCTCCAGAGATAAGCTATTCAAGGGCTGCTATAATCAGATGAGTTCGGAACTGTCCCAGAAGGCGACTAAGGTCAAGGCGAATTTTGGCTTTGAAGATATCGTCATGAACGCCAATCAGAGGGAGACACTGGAGCATGCCATCGATCAGATGAATTACCGGAAACAGGTTTATGAGAACTGGAATTATACGAAGAAATATCCCTATGGCCGCGGCCTTTCCGTCCTTCTGTACGGCGCTCCCGGTACCGGAAAATCCATGTGTGCCCAGGTTATCGCCCATGAACTGAATCTGGAGCTTTACCGTGTGGATCTGTCCAAGGTTATTGACAAATATGTGGGTGAGACAGAGAAGTCCATTTCCATGATCTTCCGGGAAGCAAAGAAATGTAATGTGGTCCTCTTCTTTGATGAGTGCGATACCCTCTTTGCAAAAAGATCGGATGATGGGGGCTCCAATCAATCCTCCAATAATAACAAAACGGCACTGCTTCTGCAGGAAGTGGAGGCTTATGACGGAGTATCCGTGCTGGCGACAAACTACAAGCATAATATCGATCCGGCTTTCTTCCGAAGAATGAAGTATATCGTGGAATTCCAGTTCCCGGATCCGGACACCCGTGAAATGCTCTGGAGGACGACGATCCCGAAGGATACCCCTCTCGCTGATGATGTGGATATCCGTTTTCTGGCGGAAAAGTTCGAATTCGTAGGTGGTAATATCAAAAACTGTATTCTGAATGCGGCTTTTCTATCGGCAGCGGACCCTGATTCGGGTGGGCAGGTACATATGAAGCATTACCTTAACGCCGTGAAATACGAGTTTGTCAAGGTTGGAAAGGTTTATACCAAGTCCGATTTCGAACCCTATGCCGAGGAGGTAGGGCTGGCGTGATCGAAATTAAAAATATGGGAATGATCTATCCGGGCTCCGATGATCCGGTCTTTCGCAACTTCAACATGAGAGTTGAACGCGGTGAATTTGTACTGATCACGGGAAAGAGCGGCAGCGGAAAAACCACACTGATTCACCTGCTGATGAAGGAACTGGTCGGATATACGGGGAGCATTCATGTCGACGGCACAGAATTGAATGAGATAGAGGAGAAAAATATACCGATCTATCGCAGAAAGATCGGTGTGGTTTTTCAGGATGCGAAGCTTTTTCATGATTTTTCGGTATATGGAAATCTGGAACTGGTTCTCTCCATGATGGGTGTGAAAAAATCACAGATTGAACGAAGGATCATCAGTATCCTGAAACTCCTGAAGATAGAACATCTGCATAAAAGATATCCGAAGGAATTGTCGGGAGGGGAAACACAGAAGGTATGTATGGCACGGGCTATCATTAACTATCCACCGGTACTTCTGGCGGACGAACCGACGGGTAATCTGGATCCGGATGCATCGGAGGAGATTTTTCGTCTTCTTGAGATCATACACCGGCAGGGAACGACAGTTGTCATGGTTACACACGATACCGGAACAGCGGAGAGGATTCATTCCACCCATCGGATGATCCGGCTTACCGACCGACAGTCTGAGACTTCCGGTCTTTCGACAACGGAACTCACTGGAGAATTTGCATAATGGTAACAGAGGTCATTACAGAAGAAAATAGAAAAACATACATGCAGCTGATGAAACATGATGAAATCTTAGGTATTGAAAATGACAGATTCGCCTGTTTTGGAGCATATGATGAGGATACGGGGGAAGCCCTCGGGCTCATCACAGCAGAGGTTTATCTGGATCATATCCGGATTCGGCGGATCATTTCCAGTCCGAAAAATGCGGAAACGGAAAAAGCGCTTATGGCACTGGTCACAAACCTGCCGGAGGAGCTGATGCTTCCCGTTTATTATTACGGGACGGATGAGGAAGTTGATGAAACGCTGCTGCTTGAATGCGATTTTACGGAAGTCCCGTCCCAATACAGCTATATCGAAGGGACAGCGGAGAAACTGAGGGATATAGGAAATCTATTTCGGGTTTGCGAGGTCAAGACGCTTGATAAGGCGCCCCTTAACGGAGTTCAGAATTTCATCATTGGAACAAAACCGGACAATCTTCTGGAGGTACCGGATTCGTATCTTAATCTGAAGAGGTTTTCCGATGCCAGTCTGGTGGCTGTCGATCAGCACAGAATTGTAGGAATTCTGATGATGGAAGAAACCGATGATCTGATCGAGGTTCCGTATATCTGTGCAACGGGTAACAAGGTGACGATCTTTTTATTCCATGTTTTGAGGAAGATGTGCATTGCCAAATATGGTCCGAATGCAAGACTGCGATTCGTAATCCGTGGAAAATTGAAAGAGATAGCAATCCATGCACTGATGAAGGATGGCATTGTAAAAAAAGTGCGTATATTCAAATACGTCTGAGTAAAGGAGGCAGGGAAACCGCATATGGGAAATGAAATGGGATTTAAGCAGGCAGAGCAACAGTTGAAAGAGTATGAAGTAATATCCAGAAATAAGAATGTGCAGGATACCGAGCTGGGATACAGAGATATGAATTCCCGCTTTCTACAAGCGGAGAAAGAGGAAATGAAACGGAAAATGACCGGCCAGGATCAAATCAGTCGGATAACCGAGGCGCATCTGGAAAAGAAGAGACAGATCGAATCTGCCTGGCATCAGAATACGACAAGACAGGTTACTGAACTGAAGAAAAAAGCACCGAAGAAGGGCAGCGAAAAATCTGCAAACTTTTATCAGGGATACAGCTTAAAGGAACTGGAGACTTTTCTGAAGAACAATGACCGCGGCGGGAATTCCGACGAGTTCAATTCCGTAACGACGGATCTTGAGCTGTATAACAGGGTTATGGATACTGCGGATGCAAGAGAAGGGCTGAAGCTTCTGTTGCGGATTCAGGAAAGCTGTGAAAAGTATATTTCAACAAGAAAGAGTCCCATTAGCTCAAAGGGTAAGATTCGAAAGGCCATTATTACCCAGGTATCACAGAAGGTGAACACAGAGATCACTTCGCAGCGGCAGGCATATATCAATCAAAGAACCGCCACGTTGAATTCCATGAAGCAGGAGGCAAGTGAGGAAAATGTGACAGCCGCATTCAAATCACATTTTGATATGGTATTTCAGAGCCTGAACGGAAGTATGGAACTCGATGAAAACGAGATGCAGAAGCTGGATACCGATATGGAGCAGATTCTGATAGAACTGAATAAACAGAATGTGGAAGACAATCAGGAGAAGAATCTCAGCACACAATTCTTCAATGCACTGGGGTGGTCATCGAATGATCCCCGTTTTGTTGAAGAAAAGGAGCTTTACCCGAATGGTAAGGCGCTTAAGAATTCACCTCACGGAAAGCCGCTCTATCACTGCATACAGACAAAAGAAGGAACCAAGGATGCGGTTCCTTACGCAAAGCAGCTTGCCGGTGTCAGGGAAAAAGGAAATAAAGTCTATTACGGACTGGGGAGATTCGGAAAGGGTATCTACTCTTCAGCCCGGACGGATAGTAAAAGCTCCAGTGATGAATTGGCAAAGCATAACAGCTGGAATTATGGAAAAGAGAAGGGATCCATAATGTTTACCATGGCATTGAATGAGAATGCAAGGTTAATCAATAAAACCGATCTTTTTAATGCTGAGAAGGAAATACGGAAAAAGTACCCGAAGCTCACCAAGTATATTATCGATCATTGCGGAAAGAGCCAATCGGTGTATCGTGATTTTGATACCATGTTTGCGGCTTTTCTGGGATACAATACGGTGCTCGGTGATTCCGGTTTCTATGATGAAAATGGAAAGGAAGTTATAGAATATCTGACAACTACCGACCGTAAGGCTCTGAGTATCAGCAAAACGATGGAGATTCGAACCAGATCGAAAAAATACTCTGATGATAAGCATGAAACGGTTGAATTATCACTTGAGGAATTGAAGAATCGATCGGATGATTTCCAAAATGAAGATTAGTTTCTGCAGAGAAAAGCGAAGAGAGATATGGAAACCGGTATAAGGAGGAATCGTTATGTATGTTCTTACTGAAGGAGATGAAAGATTTATAACCGAGTCCACAACCGTCTGGAGAATGTATTTAAACCAGATCATTTTCGGCATCGGGAAATGCCCCCACGAGATAGAAGACAGGATTGATGATCTGGAAAAGGACTATCGGAAAGGGTTCAGAGATTACTTCCTGGATGCAAAAGGGAAGGATGAAGCCCTGACCAGTGATGTGATCCTTAATGACTTTGATGCTGTATGGAGTAACAGTCATCCGCAATTCTACGATATGGAGCATATGTTTGACGGCATAAATAAGGAAGATCTCGTAAAGGCGGACAGGTTGATAAAAGCAGCAAAGGAAGCTTTTCAAGGATAAGATCCGACAAGGTTTATCAGTATCAGGAGGGTAAATCCATGCCACATGAAGATGAATACATCTATAAGACAAAGGAAAGACAGTTTGAAAAGGAGATCCGCGTCAGTTCTGACTATCATGCCGATGAGCTGAAGAAAAAGAATAAAACTCTTTTCGATCAGAACACCATTCGGAAGGATATTCAGCAGATCGATCTGATGCTGCAGATGAAACAGTCGGAAGAAGACAGAGCAAGGCTGGAAATGATTCAGGGAAGGAACATTTCATCCCTTCTGATTCTTGAGGAAAAGACAACCGGTGACAGTTCGCAGATGAAAAATGTCAAGAAATCTGTCAGTGCTGTTGAGGTGGAGATAAACAGGGACCGGCTGGGTGAACCTTTTACCGTGAAGGATATGGATCAGATCCTGGATCTCTATGACACGGCAATCCATGCCTGCAAGAATTATGTGTCCGGAAAGAATCCGACTTACAAAAAGGGAAAGGAACGTCTGAATCTTGTTCAGATGAATCTCACCCGTCTTATTATGGAGGCAGAAACCTTCCTTGTGGCAAAGGAACTTCTCAGATCAGGCATTCTGGATGCGGAAGCCAATCAGGCCCGTATTCTGATGATGCAGGCAAAAACGTATGGGCTTGTGAATGGAAACAGGCTTCCTGAAGGGGTGGATCGGCAGCAGGAGCTTCCGAATGAAGAAAAACAGCAGCAGAAGCTTTCAAAAAAGGAGGGAGTGGCTGACTGGGATAAAGAAACTGCATTGATCTATGGGGTTCTATCCGGCAGAGAGATGCCCGCCGATGCCATAAACAGACTTTTAAAGAGTAAGGATGAAAAGGATAAAAAACTGGGACAGGAACTGCTGATGTTCATAGGAAATGTCCGCAGTTCTATTGCCGACTTTAAAGAAGGAAAGGTACAGGCCAAGATCTTTATGATCGGTAATACGGTCATCAATGTACACCAGAATTTCTTCGGAATGCTTTCCATACATGTGGGTGGAAGAGAACTTCCGTTAAACCGCCATACCGGAATTCTCAGGGATGTACTGATGACGGACACCGTAAAGAATGAGGAACTGTACGGTAAAAAGGATGCCGATTCCGTTATACGGGATATCATAAAAAAGATGGATTTAAGGAACCCCGGTGCAGAAAACCGGCAGATCCTTACAGATTATCTGGTAAAGCATACCATCTATTCCGCAACGGATTATGCTAATTTTCTCACCACCGATCTGGCTCACATGATCCGGTGTCTTTTGGCGGGGAAAAAAATGTATATCCTGGATTCCGAATATGACATGGACTGGGAACTCTCACCGAATGACGTAATCTTCACCAAAAACCATAACAGTCTGATCAATGTCATGGAGGCCAGAGAACTCCTTAAGGATACCAGAGAAGAGAAAAATCGTGAGAAGGTAAAGAAATCGGTTGAGGTAAAAAGGCCGGAGGAAAAGAATCAGAAAGAGGAGAAAAATCCGGAAGAGAAAGAAAAAACCGAATGGGATGAAAAGGAACAGAAGGTCATAAATCTTATGGGAGATGTGATCTTCTCCTATGAAACCTGGACGGCTGATGAGAAGATTCAGGAACCGGGAAAGCGTATGCAGCTCATGCTGCTTAAGAACGTGGATGCGCTGGCGTATCTGATCTCCGATATGTTTACGCAGGGTGAACTGAATCTGAAAATGATAAACGGTATGCTGGATAAGCTGCCGCTCTTTATGCTGGAGCCGAAAGAGGCTGAAGAACTGAAGAAAACCTTGATCGGGAGTCTTTCCGATGCCATGAATGCCATCAAAGGAGTTGTGGATAAAAAGATCATTGAGGTTATCGGAGAACGGCCTGAAGGCTTCGGAGGATTTCTTTATGATACAAAGAAGGCCCTGATCACCATGAACGCAATGGGTCATCTGGCATCCCATGACAATCTTCTGAAGGGAATACAGATCCCGGAAACGGATATCAAGGTAGACGGGCTTGCAGACATAATCAGAACCCTCGACGATAATACGGTTAAGATGCTTGCCAATGCGGAGAATATGATCGATCAGGGAGTGAATGCTGCCTCCGGTATGATCCAGAAGAGTGTCAGCAAGTATTCCGGAGAACTCTTCAAGCAGGAGAAAAAAGTATATGAAGCACTGCCTGATCCCAATGCTCCGGGACTTTCGCCGGAACAGGTGAAGGAAGCAAAGAAGCAACGATATATTGAGGGAAATCGACGCCTGGGAGATATGGTGAAGGATTCCATGACCTCCGGTGAAAACGGACAGGGCCTTTTTACAAAGATCGTCTTTGAAAAGTATTTCCAAGGTGTGGATACCATGGATAAGCGTTCCATGCTTGCATCCATGATCCGAAACGCCAAACCGGCAGGGAAGCTCCTGGACGAGAATGAAAAGGGCCTGAGTGAAGCAGAGATAAAGTCGCGGAAGGAAAAGAATGAGAAAATCAGAACCGAAAGTATGGGGAATTATATCGGCGGTCTTCTGAAGGGTGCAGGACCTCTGTTCCAGAAGATGATGCAGGGACTCCCTATGGAAGGTCTTCCACGGGAGCTTCAGTCTGCCGTTAAGGATATGAAGAGCCGTCTGGCGCCGATCCCCGATGAGATCGTTGAGGCACAGCTTTACAATATGGTACAGCGTTCTCACGGACAGGTAAAGAATATTAAAGTGGTGAAGCCTCTGGGAGCCGCCTCCGTGGGACAGACGTTCCTTTGCCGGATCACCCGTGCCGACGGAAAAGAGGAGGAAGCCGCCATCAAGCTTCTGAAACCTGACGTGACGAATCGGATGATGAGGGAAAAGGAACTGATGATCCGGTGTGCAAGAGAGACGGATATTCAGTCCAGAAGAAATGAAAATCTAAAAAGATCCGCCGAGAATAAGAAACTTCTTCCCGAGATCGGGGAACGGGAAAAGGGCGGAATGCAGGTAACCTATGAGGGACAACTGGAACGGATTCAGGAAGAACTGGATCTTACCATTGAGGCTCGTAATGTAGAACTCGGAAAGATCTACGATAAAGCAAAGAATGAGGAGGAAGAGAAGGTTTCTGCCATGAAGCTCAGCACGGTGATCGCACCCACGACTACTTCCATGGTTCTGGAGAAGGCTCCGGGAGAAACCATTGACAACCTGCTGGAACGCGTGAAGGAAGAAACAAATCGTCTGAAGAATCTTTATCAGAGAAAAGTCCTTCCCGGAATGCCGGAAGAAACAAAGAAGAAGATCGAAAGAAGTCTTGAGGCAGGAGAGGAATATTATTCGAATCCGATCCAGGTGGCCATGGATCAGGATTTCGAAATAGAGTCCGAAGAATTCGCAAATCTTCAGCCCGCCAGGATTGAAGAGAAGCTGGCGGCACTTCTTGCGGAACTTAAGAAGAAAAAGGAGTACCTGGATACGTATGCCAGGAAATGGACGGAGGAAGGTCTGTTTCAGGATGGATTTTACCACGGGGACCCTCATGACGGTAATATCATGGTCAGTGATGATAAGCTTACCGTTATCGACTTCGGAAACTGTACAAAGCTCTCGGGTGATCAGCAGGGGCATGTGACACGTATGGTTGCTGCCGCGGCAACGGGAGATATGGAACTGTTCCGTTCCGGACTTCATGCGCTTCTGAAACCCGAATTCGAGAATCTGTATCAGGAGAAAAGGGAGGAACTGGGAAAGGCCATCAAGGCTGTCTTTAAGATGGGAGACCAGAGATCCGCCGGAGCGCGTATCATGGTAGCGCTTCTGAAGGCACAGGAGCTTGGGCTTGAGGTACCTTCTTCTGTGTATAATTTCTCACAGGGACAGATCCGTCTTCAGAATACTCTTTCAAATATGAATAACCAGATTGATGAATTAGAAAAAGCCATCGCCATGTATACCGAAAAAACAGGTGAAAGCCCGGCTTTTGACTTCACAGAGGACTTCCGGGACCAGGTGATCGAGGTCTACCGGAGGTATGACGAATTCCCATCGGAGGAATATCATAAAAGCCTCTGTCATGCCTATTTTAAGCAGACACTTATTTTCGCAAATGATCCTGCTCTGATCGAAAACCTCGCTGAAGAACACTACGATGAATTCAAAAGAGGCTTTATCATTCCGCTTAAAACCCAGGCCGCCGCAAAGGATTCCATCATTCAGGATATCCGTGAGGTAGTCGAGACCAGGAAGACGATGAATCCCGAGTTTCTTGAGGAACAGAGATGGGACCTTCTGGTACATACGCGATTTAATTCGGTCGGTGATATTGTTACGGATGAATTGCAGAACAGTCTGCAGAAGAGACTGGAGGATGGTAATCTCACGGATGAATGGGTTGAAGGGTTCATTCATGAGATCCGGCAGAGAATAGCCGGGGTTGAGGAGGCTGTGGAATATTTCGACCGCATAAACGCTATTCGTGAAGATGTGAAATCCAACCATAAAGGGGTGTTTAAGCCAAACGAAGAAGAAAAGGCCATGCTGCATGACAGCTGTGATTCCTTTGCAAAGGTTTATACGCCGATCCATGTAAAAATGGCTGAGGGAAATGGCGTTTTCGAAAAGCATTTCAGAAAATGGACAAATCCGGACAATATAAAGGAGACGCGCCCGAGAATGGAAGGCTTTTTTATGGTCTATCCCGCACACAGGGAGGAATTCATGGAGGCATATCATGCATTCATGAAGGCCAGAGATGAAAAGCTTGATGAGAAGGATGAGGCGAAATTCCTGGAACTTAGAAATAATCTGAAGAAGATTTATCATGAAATCATGCTTGAAAGGCTTCGTAAGAAGGAAAGCGATGAAGAGGAGATTGCACATAGGGATAAGACGGATTTCCTTGACATCATGGCGGATGTTCTGGACAAGCAGGTAGAGAGTGTTGTAGGAAGAATGGGTTTCTTCCGTTCGATATCCATGAAGTGGAAGCTGAACAGGCAGAAGAAGGAGCAGGTAGAACTGGGATTGGCGAAAGGATGAGTATAAGGGAGTAATGCCGATATGAAATTATTGGAATTAAATCAGAAGCAGCTGCCTTATTTCAAAGGCTTTGATATCTTTGGCCTGATGGAAAAGAAAAAGACAAAACCGGATCTTATGCTGGGAGCCGTTTATGAAGGGAAAAAAGGAGGGGAAGCAGCAGGCCTTCTCCTGGGGCGTTCCGGTAGGGAAAGCATAGATCTGGAATGGGTTTTTGTGGATCCGCTTCTTCGGGGAAAATGCGTTGGCGAGCAATTGATCACTTTTGTATTTCAGCTTGCGGAAAAGGCAGGAAAAAAAGTGATTCACGTATCTTTCCCGAGAAAAGAGTTCGGATACAAGGCACTGTGCCGAAACGACAGGATATTCCTCCGGAATCATGGATTTCATGATACAGAGGAGGGAGAAATGATTGCGGAGGTTTCCGAATTCAGGAAACTGACGGAAGAACCGGATGCGTTGGATTATGATGATTCCGAGATGGTAGAAAGTCTCCTTGCGGATGAAACAGATGACGAGTCTGATGAAAACAGGAACTATGATACAACGGAACATTTCAAAAAAATGCATAAACAGTGGCCGGTAAAAAAAACCGGGCTGAAGGATTTTTCACTGCTTCCGAATCTTCATAGATTTCTGAAATCGGTATTGGAAGGTAAGAAGGCACTCAAAGTGGGAAGTATCGGAGAATTAACCGTAGCGCAGTTCCGTGAAGGGGTCGAACTCTGTGAGAAGATGGAACATACAGGGTATCTGAACAGTTTGAGCGAAACATCCATGGATTATTACGATATGGATCTGTCCGCCTATACATTGTCAAAGGATCATGTAAGCGGTTTCATGCTGCTGCACTACAATGCAAATGCAGAGGAGCTGATACTGGAACTCCTCTTTTCGTCTGACAGGGAAAATCACAGAAGTCTTGCGGAAATGATACGATATTCCCTTGTAGCCGCAAATAAAAAATACCCTCCGGAGACGACACTTGTTCTTCCCTATGAAAAGGAGCTTCACGCACCCTTTATAAACAAACTGATTGGTGAACAGGATACAACAGAAGGTTGACGGATGGCAATTGATAAATAGATACAAACAAGGAGGTAAATTGCGTCATGGGTGATATACCTGGTGAAGAATTGCAAAAGCAGCAGCTGGATCAGCCATTATTGCAATCGAATGTTCTACAGGAAAATAATCTAAACATACAGAATAATAATCTGGCTGTTCAACATGACCTTGCCGATCTTCAGCAGAACCGACAGTCTGTTCAGCAGGAGCCGGACGCAGAGGTCGATATCCATGCGAAGGAAGGAAATCTTCTTTACAATTTTCTTAGTTACGCGAAGGCGGTTACAAAACTGGACCTTGTTTTGGAAAAAGAGGGTTTTGATGCAGCGCTGGAGACCGGGAAAAAGGATAGTTCTGCTTATGTTCAGCTGAGACGAGCCATTAATCGTGTAAAGGAGCTTTTTAATGCTGCATCCCGAGAGAAAAAGATCGATCCCGGAGATGCACTGGCTGCGGCGATGCGCCTTGGAGAGACTGCGACAGGGTACTATGATCTCCATAGAGGAACCCGATTGACCAATAAGGGAATTTCAAGGAAAGAATCCGCAGTTAAGCTGCATGAGCTCTCAAATGAATTCTACCACGCAATGGCCAAAGATCTGAATCTTGAGAAACGCGGCGCAGATGAGGAAGTACCCTTTGAAGACAAGGCAATCTATGCCACCTCATATGAAAACACCAGGAAACATACAAAACGTCTAACGCTGCTGGTAAAGAGTTATAAAAAATGGGCTAAGCATTTTGCGTTTCAGGAAGGAAGAGAGAGGGAGAAGATTAAGGAGAAACTGTTTCTCTTCGCTCCCTATGAAGAAGATATCAAGGCTTATGAGGAAGGACATAAGTCTCTGAATAAGAAATATGATCCGGAGATCAAAGACATGATCGATCTCTGGCATGAGTATAAGCTGAGAGACAGGGTTCTGAGTCATTTTGAAAAGGATGAGAATCTGAAGGAAAAAACGAAGGATACTCTTCAGGATATGATCACGGAGCATGCTGATCGGTATGGTGAGAAGGAAAAGGAGAAGAAGATTTCCGGGGAGCTGGATCAGAGCCTGTCCAAAAATCAGCTGATCCTGTTGGATAAAATTGACCAGTGGTTTATTCGAAACTATAACAACAGCGGAATTATCGGAAAAGTGTTCGGGGTATGCAATCACCACGGGGAGATCATCAGTGAGCTGTTCAGTAAGTCAAAACGGGAGCGTCTGTTCATCTATTATCTGATTGAAACCGGGAAGCGGAAGAGCCCGGAGGTATTGGATGTCTTCAATTCACAGATTTCTTATATTCCGAATGTTGATAAGTTCAAGGATCAGCTGATTGCCTCCAAACTGAAGGTGATCACGCATCTGACCGGAACATATATCTATATGAACAAGCTGACAGAGGCGATGCAGATCAACCGGGCGTTTAAGGATGAGATAAAGAATGCAGCCGAGATCGAGCAAAAAAGCTTGGAACAGAAAGAGGCTCCTTCCATTGAAGAACCAATGGAAGAAAAGAATGAAAAGGATGTGCTGGAGGGTGTGCGTCAGGATGCCCTGATCAAGTTCTATACCGCCGGTAAAGAATACCGGGAACTGATGTTAAGGACAGCTGCGGAGAAGGATAATAAGACCAAAGCTTTTCTGGAGTCGGAAACAAAGAAGAAAGCAGGTGAGCTGGAAACTGCCCGTCAAAGGCTGATCAATGCAGATAACGCCTTTGATAAAAATCTGGAAACCGATACGGCATACAAGCCGCAGACCAATGTTGCAGATACGAACTTTTACAGTTCTCTATATGGTACAGCTGTCGGGTCTGCGGGAGAATTTACAGGAATGGGAACGAACTACGCTATGAAGGGCGCAGCTGCGGTCAGAAACCTGGGAGGCAAGTCAATCGGTCGGGGCGGAAGTGTCAGCTGGGGTCTGAGTTCGACACAGCTGGCACGGACGAATCTTTATGTCGGTGAGTATACCACTGCCGGGATCAACGCAATATCCCAGCTGGTTTCCGCGGGGGCTGCCCTCTATAGTCTTTCGAAAAATGCCGGAAATATGAATGCCGGAGAAATCGGATTCACTGTGGCGGACATCTTAAAGAATATTGCGTCTACCGGAAAAGGTGTCTTCAATACCATACAAGCCGCCCGGCATTATACCGAACAGATTGCAGGCTCAGTAAGTGCGGATAAGGCATACGAGGCATCCAAAAATCTTAAGATTGCAGGAGTTGTTCTCGGTTCTGTTTCCGCTTTGATCGGTACCGGAAAGACTATCTCCGGTGGACTGGATATCCGCAATGCGAAGAGTGCGTCCATGTATTTTAAGCTCAAAGATCAATTGATCCGGAATCCCGAAGAATCCGAACGGGATCGCAGCAAAAAGGAGCGGGAGAGTCGGTATGAGAAGAATATGCTCCGGCTTTCCGAAAAAATGAGCAAGCATAAAACTCTTTTTTCCGCAATGGATACAGTGATCAGTATCATGGCACCGGCAGGGCTGGTCATTCCCGGATTAGGGTTAGTCTCCATAGGTGCAGGCGTCGGATCCTCCATACTGAATGTATCCATGCTGGGTGATGTAAAGACCGATATGATCGATCAGTATCTGCAGCTTGATTCTCTTTATGAAAATTGTCTGAAAAAGATGAAGGAGGATCATCATGAGATTCATGACAAGAAGGCCTTTAAGGAGCAGCTTCGCCGCAGGCTTCTGGCATCGGCCGGCTTCAGCGACGTTGCCAGTGCCGCGGATCAGATCGCGAAAAGGTATACGGATTTTATCAGATATAAGCTCTTTAACCCGGAAGCTAATATTTCTGAGACTGAAAGAAATGGTTATATTCAGTTGATCAAATCCTTTGGGCTTCCCTATGATGAAGAAAAAGGAAAACCCGATGCCTACATGCTGGCAAGAAAGATCTCGGGACGTTAGATATGGAGGTTAACAGAAAATGGAAATAGAGAAGATATTACAGGCACGCCATGAAGTGATGCAGCAGGTTGCCGAAGAGCTTCAGGATGAGCTGATCCCCGCATTTCTCAGAGAAGGCGGAGAAAAGAAGGAAACGGATATACTCCGGGTAATCTTTGATAAGCTGGGCTTTGCCAACGAGGATGGGGCTATGGGAGAGTTTTTCTTCACATCCATTGGAAGTGAGGAGGATTCAGTGGCACATTTTGTTTCCTGTATCACCATCGCTGATGATTACCCCGAAGAACAAATTTCAGAGTTATATGCAGCCATGGCAGGGCTGAACTGTTACCTTCCCTGCGGCACCTTCGGCATAACCCGGGGCGGTATTCTGCTTTACAAGCTGGTCACCCCTATTCCCATGGAACTGGCGGGGGAAGCCCTGAAAAACCAGGTGGACATCTGCATGGGAAATGCCATCGCAGTCTGTGATCAGTACGCAGATCTGCTTCTCAAAGTCCTGGACGGCGATATGGACCGCGAGAGAATGTTCGAGGCACTCGGCATCTAGTTTGGTTGCCGATTGGATCGAAAAGGACTCTGAAATGAAAATGATTTCGGAGTCCTTTTGGTGGTTTTAGGCTCGGAATTCTTTAGTGAACCGGACAAAGGGAGGATGGATACATATGAAGATAATCAAGCTGAATAAGGAAAAGCTGCCTGCTTTTGAAAGCATGGATCCTCTGGACGTCAGCAGGCAGAAGCATTTTAAGGCTAATTTTATGCTTGGTGCGACCTGTGACGGTGAGGAAAAGGATGTTCCGGCAGGCCTGCTTCTCGGAAATATGGAGAAGAAGCAGCTCACCCTTCGCTGGCTTTTCGTGGCGCCGGAAGCCCGGCGGAGAAGCTATGCGGAGAGGCTTCTTTCGGAAGCCTTTCTGGCTGCCAGGGATCAGGGAATGGAGGAACTGACTGTCACATTTCCGACTGTCTATGGATATAAAACCATTTGCAAGAATGACCGGGCATTCTTCCTGAGCCATGGGTTCACCGAGACACCGGACGGTAAGATGACGGCAAAGGTTGCCGATTATGATTCACTGACTAATTATAAAGAGATTCCCTATGAGGATGCGACGGACATTTTGGACCGCCTTCTTGCACTGGAACTTCAAGAGGAAGAGCAGGAGGCGGACCTGGATGCCCGGTTCGCCGAGCTTCATAAGCCCTGGGATACCCGAAGTGTGGGACTGCTGGAGTTTTCCAGGCTTCCGGAGCTTCAAAAATTCATTAAAATGATCCTTGCATCTAAGAAATCACATACGGTGGGCAGTATCGGAGATCTTACCTTTACACAGTTCAAGGAAGGGATAGAACTCTGTGAGAGGAAAGGGCATACCGGCTTCCTGAAGAGTCTTTTTGAAACCCCTGTGGACTATTTCGACATGGATGTATCCTCCTATACCATGACGGAGGGCAGCGTGACGGGCCTTTTTCTGGTGCATTTCAACAAAGTCAATGAAAGATTGGTCGTTGAACTGCTTTATTCAGCAGAGATAGAAAGTCTGGCGGAACTGATCCGCTACTCTCTGTCTGCCGCAAATGAAAAATATGATCCCGATACAACGCTGCTCCTTCCGAATGATGAGAAGCTTCATCTGCCGTTGATAAAAAAAATGTTTGGTGAATAAGACATAATATGGTACTATAATCAAGAGATAAAATATGATTGGTTTTCAAATCAGAAAGGTGGATCAAAAATGCATTTTGAGGAGATAAAAGTTGGAGACGCATTGCAACTCAATGTGCAGGGCAAGATCGATACGACATCAGCCAATGAATTTCAGAATGCTGTATTGAAGGCATTTGTCAAATCCAATAGCATCGTGATCAATCTCGAAGAGGTACCATTTATGTCAAGTTCAGGGCTGCGTGCCCTGGTACTCGGAACCAAAACTGCTGAGGCAAAGGGCGGCAAGCTGGTTGTTATCAATGCACAACCGGTAGTTATGGAAGTTTTCAAGTATTCCGGAATGAATAAGATAGTGGAGATAAGATAAATTGTCTGGGATAAATAAGAAAACAAAGATCAAAAAGAAAAACCGCAAGCTTTCCTTTCAGGTGGGGCTTATCTCACTGACCTTTTTTCTTGCGACACTTTGCATTTCGGTGCCTGTGCTGTTAACGGTCATAAGACGCGCTTACCTTAAGGCCAAGGAAGAGTGCTTCGATCTGGATCTCAAGTCGATCCGGAATGAGGTGGTGCTTCGTGCCCGGCATACGTCCTGGCTCTTTTCATATATGAGAGAGAAGCCGGATGATTTCAGAAGGACACTCACCGATGAAGAAAATGAAATCAGAAACAGCAAAGAATATGGGGGCGAGCTGGAGAACTTTATTCGGGATGAGTCCATAGATCCCGAGTCACTTTCCGCTACGAAGCAGCTGTTATTTGCGAGAGATATGATCCAACAGCTGGAGAAGGATATTGAGGAAAAGCAGGAAACAATCGATGCGGAAATCCTGATCCTTGGTTTATATAAAGAGGATGGGGTTTTTATTTACATGCATGATTCGCCTGTCAAAACAGAGAATGAAATTGCAACTGTGATCCCGTTAATTGAAGAAGGACACAGTGTTTTGGACGATCTTCGCAACGCTGACAGGTCAGATCCGGATAAAACCTATTATGAAATGGCTGAATCAAAAGGCATAGCATACTATATAGGCTATCTTCCGGTTTATTTCCACGACGGATCAGGTTGTACGATCTGTATCATGCATGACTGGAGCAAGTACCGCGATCTGACGATTCAACGCCTTATTGTCTTTATCGTGGTTGGTATTTTTGTATTGCTTATTCTGAATGTTATGCTGGTGCTCCTGATTTACCGGAAGGCCATCAAACCGGTGGAGAGGATCAAGGAAGGAGTAGTGGAGTACAAAGACAACAAGGATGCCGAAGCGGTTTCCTGTAAAATGGGACAGATCCAGTCAAGAAATGAGATCGGTGTGCTTGCAGACAGTTTTGCCGACATGGTGACTGAGGTTGAAAGGTACTCCCGGGAAAACCTGAAACTGAATACGGAAAAGGAGAGGATCAATACCGAACTGTCCCTGGCAAAAAATATCCAGAGCAGTGTGTTGCCGAATGTGTTCCCTGCCTTTCCGGAGAGAAAGGATTTTGAACTATATGCATCCATGAACCCGGCCAGGGAAGTGGGAGGAGATTTCTATAATTTCTTTATGATTGATGATGATCATCTTTGTCTTATGATTGCCGATGTAAGCGGAAAGGGAGTTCCTGCGGCCCTTTTTATGATGGCTTCCAAAATCATTCTGGAGAATCAGGCCATGCAGGGAAAGTCACCTGCCAGGATCGTAACCGATACCAACAGGATCATCAGTGCAAATAATAAGGAGATGCTTTTTGTAACGGTATGGTTAGGTATTCTGGAGCTTTCAACGGGTAAGCTGACTGCTGTGAACGCCGGCCATGAACCTCCGGTGATCATGGGAGAAAACGGAAGCTTCGAGATGTATGAAGATGAACATTTCCTTTTTGTCGGTATTATGGAAGATATGGAATACGGTGAATATGAACTGACTCTGAAGCCCGGTTCAAAGCTGTTCGTTTATACGGATGGCGTTCCTGAGGCAACAAACGGCAGGGATGAGCTTTTTGGGACGGACAGGATGATCCGGGCCCTGAATCATGCAGTGCAGTCTTCTCCTGAGGAGATCCTTCAAACTGTCCAACAGGCAGTCGATGATTTTGTACAGGAGGCTGAACAGTTCGACGATCTCACCATGCTTTGTGTTGATTATCGTGGACCAGCTGGAAAATAGGCATTTCGGGATGCAACCGACAGGGATATAACCATGAAAAAGGAAGAAAAAAATAAATACCGTTCGCTTGACCGGACAAAATTCAGCCTGGCAGTACAGGTACTGATCTTCTCCATACTGGCTACACTTCTGACAGCTTTTGTGTCAGGGGTTATATTAAACAGAAATGCCAAAAAGTCTGTTGATTCTGAGAGAGAAAAACTGGCAGATAAAATCACCATGGATATGGTGTCTACCGTAAAAGGTTATCCTGCCTATGAATGGCTTTTTGCGTACTGGTATGAGCACAGGGATGAGCTTGATGTTGAATATGAGCTGACGGATGTTACGAGAAACAAGGCCAGTGAATTCAGCCGAAGGAATCCCGGACTTGTGATTCATTATGTCACAGCGGAACAGGCGGAAGCCTTATCTGCCGAGGACCAGAAGCTTTATGCGGAAATCGTATATAACCAGCTTGTTAATATCCTGAATTATCTGAAGGAAATCTATGAACCGTCCTATTTAAGCCTTATTCTCATGAATCCCGATTATACAGAAGGAACTTTTCTTGTAAGCGGGGCATCCCGGACACAGAAAAGAGGAACAAATTATGACGAAGCCTATGTGATCGGCGTAACTGTGGAAGCAACGGCGGAACAAAAGGAAAATATGCTGGAGGCACAGGCCGGAGGAAGTAGCCTGGCTTCATCCGGTGATTATGTTGATTCCTTCGAGTATGTGCAGGATATTCTGAATGGACGCCATATCGTGGCAGGCGTCACATTTGATGTCTCGGGATTAAAAAAAGAGATTAAATACCAGGTTACGGGCGGTATGCTCCGGTTTACCCTTTTGCAGCTTCTGCTTGCTGTCGCTCTTTACATCCTGGTTTATTTTTATGCGGTACGCCCCGTGGAACAGATCCAGAAAAATGTCTGGATCTATAAAGAAGAAAAGGACAGTAAAAAGGTTCTGAAGGATCTTTCCAATATAAAGGTCCGAAACGAATTGGGAGCTCTGTCCTCGGATATTTCCGACATGGTTGTTTCCATTGATAATTATGTCGAAGAGATTCAAAACATTACTGCTGAAAAAGAAAAAATAGCCGCGGAGCTCAGTGTGGCAAATCGTATTCAGGCTGAAATGCTGCCGTCCACATTTCCTGCTTTTCCCGGACGCAAAGAATTTGATCTTTACGCTACGATGGATCCGGCCAAGGAGGTAGGCGGAGATTTTTACGATTTCTTCCTTCTGGATCAGAACCACATCGTTCTGGTGATTGCCGATGTGTCGGGAAAAAGCATACCGGCTGCTCTTTTTATGGTGAATTCCAAAACCCGGCTTCAGAATCAGGCAAATGTCGGAAAAACTCCGGCTGAGATCCTGGAAGCTGTGAATCACCAACTTTGCGAAGGGAATGAAAGCGGATTCTTCGTGACCGTGTGGATCGCGATCATCGACCTAACAACCGGAAAGGGTGTGGCCGCCAATGCGGGACATGAACATCCGGTGATCCGTCGAGCAGGAGGCGAGTATGAAACCGTGATTTATCGCCATTCTCCGGCGGTGGGTGTGGTTGACGGAATCTCTTTCAGGGAGCATGAGTTCGAACTGCATCCCGGGGACCGGATCTACGTCTATACGGATGGGGTTCCGGAAGCCACCAATGAAAAGGATGAACTTTTCGGCGTGGATCGGATGCTGAAATCTCTGAATTCTCATAGGGATGATTCCCTGAAGCAGCTGCTTCCTCATGTGAAGGAGGATATCGATACCTTCGTCGGGGCGGCTCCGCAATTCGATGATATTACAATGTTGGGATTTGATTATTATGGTCCGTTGTAAGACGAAAGATCCTTCATTTCACGCAGAACGTCATCTGATCAATATACCAGGAGTTTTTGACGGAAAAACCGAATTGAACGATCAGACGAATAACGTTATGGTGCATTATCATAGACGATCAGAAGCAGGGTGACCTATCTCATATCATATCTCAAAATACGGGCATGGATTTCTCGATAATGAAATCTATGCTCGTTTTATTCTGTTAAAAGATTCAGGTGGTTTTTCATCTGATATTTTTTGAAATACCGTTATTCCATGATAAAAAAGAAACGACTTTTCCCCCGCAGGATTGCCTGATATCAGGATATCACAGATTTTTCTTGCGAAAAGAAGTCGATTGAAGTAAAATATTATATCTATGTGTAAAAGAGGAGAATTGGAAATGAAAGAAACCCTGCTTCATACCCCGGAAGGGGTCAGGGATGTTTATGGTGACGAATGCCGGTGGAAAAACCAGCTGCTGCAGAGCATCCATCATGTTCTGCACCTGTACAGTTACCATGATATCGAAACACCCAGTTTTGAATATTTTAATATTTTTAATATGGAAAAGGGATCTGCACATTCCAATGAAATGTACAAGTTCTTCGACAGGGAGAATAATACTCTGGTCTTAAGACCGGATTTTACTCCCAGTGTGGCACGCTGTGTGGCAAAATACTATGCGGATGAAGAACTACCCATCCGACTCTGCTATCAGGGAAAGACATTCCGGAATACACCGCAGCATCAGGGAAAACCGAGTATTGTGACACAGGCCGGATGTGAACTGATCAATGATGATTCCTCGGCTGCCGATGCAGAGGTGCTTTCCTGCGTGATTGACTGTCTGAAAGCCTCCGGTCTGACGGAGTTTCAGATTGTGATCGGGGAAGTGGATTACTTCCGTGGGATGATGGCAGAGGCGGGAATCGGTGCCGAAGAAGAGGAGGAGATCCGGGATCTCATCCAGATCCGTAATTTTTTCGGCCTCAGCGAATATGTGACGAATCTGGAAATGCCGGAACATATCCGGGAAGCCCTTTCCGGCTTTGACCGTTTTGTCGGCGGCCTTGAGATTCTGGAGATCGCAGAGGGCTGTACGGAAGACAGCAGGGCACTCAACGCCATTGATCGTCTTCGGAAGGTCTACAGTGCTCTCAGCTTTTACGGGTATGACAAGTACATCAACATTGATCTTGGCATGTTGAACGGATATGATTATTATACAGGCATTGTATTCAGCGGCTATACCTATGGAACAGGTGCACCGGTGGTAAAGGGCGGCCGTTACAATAATCTGATGCAGCAATTCGGAAAGGATGCTCCGGCCATCGGCTTTGCCATTGACCTGGATTCCCTGATGACCGGTCTGAATCATCAGCAGATCATACCGAAAAGTCCTGTGGACCGAGCTCTGGTGGTTTATCCCGTGGAGTTCCAGGAGCCGGCAGTGGTTCTCGGAAAACAGCTCAGAAATGAAGAAATCAAAACGGAACTGATCAGGAAATCCATGCGTCATGCTCTGACGGAATATTTGTCTTATGCTGACAGGAACCGTGTCAGTGTGGTTTATTATTTTCTTTCCGAGAACCGTGTGCTGGTCAGTGATCGATTGAAGAAAGAAGAAAAAGAGGTGAATTTCGCCGATCTTTTGAAGGAGGAGCAATAGGATGCGTTATCTCACATTTGCCCTGGCTAAGGGGCGGCTTGCGAAGAAATCCATGGCACTCTTCGAGAAGATCGGGATTACCTGCGAAGAGATGAAGGATCCGGATACACGAAAGCTCATTTTTACCAATGAGGAGCTGGGGATGCGCTTCTTCCTGGCTAAGCCGGGAGATGTGCCCACCTATGTTGAATACGGTGTGGCGGATATCGGAGTGGTCGGAAAGGATACCATCCTTGAGGAAGGAAGGAATCTGTATGAGGTACTGGATCTCAAATACGGTGCCTGCCGTATGTGTGTCTGCGGACCGGAAAGCGCAGCAGAGCTTCTGAAAAGGAATGAGATCATCCGTGTTGCCACCAAGTATCCGAATATCGCAAAGAATTATTTTAAGAACAAGAAGAATCAGAGCGTGGAGATCATCAAGCTGAACGGCTCCGTAGAACTGGCTCCCATTGTGGGTCTGGCGGATGTGATCGTCGATATCGTGGAAACCGGTTCCACGCTGAAGGAGAACGGGCTTCAGGTCCTGGAAGAAGTAAGCCATCTTTCCGCCCGGATCGTAGTAAATCAGGTGAGTCTGAAAATGGAGCACGAAAGAATACGAAAGTTCCTTACGGATGTCAATGAAGCGCTGAAATCCGAACAGGTTTCATCCTGAGGTATAATGAAAAGAGATCGATACAGAGGAGAACAACCATGCGTATAATTAAGGCAACACCGGAAATAAGAGCAAATATCCAGGGAATGATCAAGCGTTCCCAGGATGATTTCGGCCCCTATGAAAAAACAGTAAAGGAAATCCTGGAAGCTGTACATACCGAAGGCGACAAGGCGCTCCTTTCCTATACCGAGCGCTTTGATAAGGCGAGTCTCACACCGGAAACCATGCGTGTATCCGAGGCAGAGATTGCAGCCGCCTATGAAGAGGTGGAGCCGTCTCTGCTGGATGTGATCCGGAAGGCCATCAGGAATATAGAGGAATATCACGAGCTGCAAAAGCGAAATAGCTGGATCACCACAAAGCCGGACGGAAGCATCCTCGGGCAGAAGATAACGCCCGTTGAATACGCCGGAATCTATGTCCCCGGCGGCAAGGCCGCCTATCCGTCAACTGTATTGATGAATGTGGTTCCTGCCCGTGTAGCCGGAGTTCCCAATATTGTAATGACCACCCCCTGTAATGCAGAGGGTAAGGTATACGCCAACACTCTTGTCGCCGCAAAGGAAGCAGGCGTTACGGAGATCTATAAATGCGGCGGCGCACAGGCGATTGCGGCCCTGGCTTATGGTACCGAAACCATCCCCAAGGTGGATAAGATCGTCGGCCCCGGAAATATCTTTGTAGCCCTGGCAAAGCGTCTTGTATTCGGACATGTCAGTATTGATTCCATAGCCGGCCCCAGCGAGATCCTGGTTCTGGCTGATGAAACACCGGAACCGAAATATGTTGCCGCGGATCTGCTTTCCCAGGCTGAGCATGATGAAATGGCATCCGCTGTCCTGGTTACCACCAGCATGGAGCTTGCGGAAAAGGTGTCCGAATGGGTGGATCATTTTACTGCAAAGCTGGAGCGGAAGGAGATCATAGAGAAGTCTCTGGATCAGTTCGGTTACATTTTCGTCGCGGAGTCTATGGAGGATGCTATCGATATCGCCAATGACATTGCACCGGAGCATATGGAGATCCTGACGAAGGACCCCTTCGGGACCATGACGAAGATCCGCAATGCCGGAGCCATGTTCCTTGGAGAATATTCCTCAGAGCCTTTGGGAGATTATTTTGCAGGGCCGAATCATGTCCTTCCCACTAACGGAACCGCACGATTCTTCTCGCCTCTCGGCGTGGATGACTTCATCAAGAAGTCCAGCATTATCTGCTATTCCCGTGATGCACTCGAAAGGGTACATGAGGATATCGAAACCTTTGCCAGGGCAGAGGGACTTACGGCTCATGCGAACTCCATTAAGGTAAGATTCGAGTAAAGGCCCCGGGGGCAGACAGAAAGGAGCATTCAATGGACGAAAGAAAAGGCGTGATCACACGCACAACCGGTGAAACCGACATTACCATGATCCTGGATCTGGATGGATCCGGGGTAGCTTCTGTGGATACCGGTATCGGTTTTTTTGATCACATGCTGAACAGTTTTGCCAGGCACGGCTTCTTTGATCTTTCCCTCAGTACAAAGGGAGATCTCTATGTAGACAGCCACCATACCATCGAGGATGTGGGAATCGTGCTTGGAAAAGCCATAAAGGAGGCGGTAGGTGATAAAAAAGGAATCCGCCGGTATGCCTCCTTTATCATGCCCATGGATGAGGCGCTGATCCTTTGTGCTGTGGATCTGTCCGGCAGACCGTACCTTTCCTATGACCTGAATCTGACCGTACCCCGTGTAGGTTATTTTGATACGGAAATGACGAAGGAATTCTTCTATGCGGTATCCTATGCCGCTGAAATGAATCTGCATCTTCGCCAGCTTTCCGGCAGCAATAATCATCACATTATCGAGGCTGCCTTCAAAGCCTTTGCCAATGCGCTGCATATCGCAACCCGCATTGATGAAAGGCTTGACGGAGATGTACTCTCTACTAAGGGGAGTTTATAAGTTTCCTTTTTGTTCAGAAGTCCAGGTGTTTCGCATGATTGTCATGCCTTTTTTACGCAGCGGCTCCGCTCTCAATAAGGTCGTGACGCTATATGCCGGGCACCTGTTTGGCTGATAATATTAATTACCCGGTAGTATATCATGAAAGGGGGAAACCCTATGGAAAACAGACTGATCATTCCCTGCGTCACAAAGGATGACCCTGTGGCAGAAGCAAAGTTCTACAATGATACCGGCGCGGATGCTGTTGCTTTTTTTGACAGCGAAGCATCCCGCGAGGGGCTGGAGAAAAATATCCCGATCATAAAGGAAATCTCCAGAGTTGTGGATATCCCGATCATCGCCTGCGGCGGCGTTCGTCGGCTGGAGGATGTGAAGAAGCTGCTTTATGCCGGAGCTTCAAAGGTATGTATGAAATCTGCACCGCTTGAGAATATCGGCATCGTTCGTGAGGCCTCCGACCGTTTCGGATCCGAACGGATCATCGTAACCATCGATCTTACGGAATGTGACGATCCGGTTGCCTATGGAAAGAAGCTGAAGGAAGCGGGTGCGGGAGAATTACTGCTTCTGCATTACGATCGGCTTTCGGACTATCCGGAACAGGTACAGAAGATTCGCCGGGAGGTAGGACTACCGGTCATTGCATCTTCTTACAGCATGGAGGGGAAAGAGATTGCTGAGCTGCTTGTGGCTACTCAGGCGGAAACCATGAGCCTCTATAATCTGCAACAGCATGATGTGATGCAGATCAAGCATGCCTGCAGAGAAGCCGGGGTTCAGGTTAATCTTTTTGAGAGCTCCATGACATTTGATCAGTTCAAGGCAGATGAGAAAGGGCTTATTCCCTGTATCGTTCAGGACTATAAGACCGATGAGGTTCTGATGATGGCCTATATGAATCGGGAATCCTTCGAGCAGACCATCCGTACCGGAAGAATGACCTATTATTCCCGCAGCCGTCAGGAGCTTTGGGTAAAGGGTGAGACCAGTGGACATTTCCAGTTTGTGAAGTCCCTTACCATCGACTGCGATAAGGATACGCTTCTGGCGAAGGTTTCCCAGATCGGGGCAGCCTGCCACACGGGTAACCGGAGCTGCTTCTATACGCCGCTGGTAGAAAAGGCCTATGATGATACGAATCCTCTGACGATTTTTGAGGATGTCTATAAGGTGATCATGGACCGGAAAAACCGTCCCCGTGAAGGATCCTATACCAATTATCTTTTTGACAAGGGTATCGATAAGATCTTAAAGAAGTTTGGGGAGGAGGCAACCGAGGTGGTCATCGCCGCCAAGAATCCGGATGCTGAGGAGATAAAATACGAGATCTCTGATCTTCTGTACCATATGATGGTTCTCATGGCCGAACGTGGCGTAACATGGGAGGATGTAACGAGAGAACTGGCCGAAAGGAGGTAACATATGTCGGATCTGTTTGCCGAGTTCGGCACATATCTAATAAAATACGTAGTATTTCTTGTACTTGCCGTTGCAGGGTTTATTGCCGGGACAAAATGGCGTAAAGTCAAGGACAGCAAGGAACAGAAGGAGGAAGAAAAGCAGTGAAAGCTTACGGTGTGAATGAACTGAGAGAAATGTATCTTAAGTATTTTGAAAAGCAGGATCATCTTCGGATGAAGAGCTTTTCGCTTGTGCCCCACAATGATAACAGTCTTCTTTTGATCAATGCGGGTATGGCACCTCTGAAGCCTTATTTTACAGGTCAGGAGATTCCGCCCAGAAAAAGGGTCACAACCTGCCAGAAATGTATCCGTACCGGTGATATCGAAAATGTCGGCAAGACTGCACGGCACGGTACCTTTTTTGAAATGCTTGGGAATTTCTCATTCGGTGATTATTTCAAGCATGAAGCCATCAAATGGTCCTGGGAGTTCCTGACGGATGTTGTGGGACTGGATCCCGACCGACTGTATCCCTCTGTATATCAGGATGATGATGAGGCTTTTGATATTTGGAATCAGGAAATCGGTGTGGCAAAGGAGCGAATCTTCCGTTTCGGTAAGGAAGACAATTTCTGGGAGCATGGCGCAGGTCCCTGCGGTCCCTGCTCTGAGATCTACTATGACCGCGGAGAACGCTTCGGCTGCGGTAAGCCCGGCTGTACCGTGGGCTGCGACTGTGACCGCTACATGGAGGTCTGGAATAACGTATTTACCCAGTTCGAGAATGACGGTAAGGGAAATTACGAGACCTTAAAGCAGAAGAATATCGATACCGGCATGGGACTCGAACGTTTGGCCGTTGTGGTTCAGGATGTGGATTCCATTTTCGATGTGGATACCATCAAGGCCATTCGTGACAAGATCTCTGAACTGGCGGGTGTGGAGTACGGCTCCAAATACGAATCTGATGTTTCCATCCGTGTGATCACGGATCACATTCGTTCCGTAACCTTTATGGCATCGGACGGTATCATGCCGTCCAATGAAGGACGAGGCTATGTAATGCGTCGTCTGCTGCGACGGGCAGCCCGTCACGGAAGGCTGTTAGGTATAAAGGGTGCATTCCTGCATGATGTGGCGGCTACCGTGATCGAGAATTCAAAAGATGCTTATCCGGAGCTGGAAGAGAAGAAGGCGCATATCTTTTCCGTTCTCGGAAAGGAAGAGGAGAATTTCAATAAGACCATCGATCAGGGTCTGGGGATTCTTGCCGATTATAAGAAAGAAATGTCCGCTGCCGGCGAAAAGCAGCTTTCCGGCGAAAAAGCCTTTAAGCTGTATGATACCTACGGATTCCCCCTTGATCTTACACGCGAGATCCTGGCTGAGGAGGGAATCACCGTTGATGAGGAAGGCTTTACCGCCTGCATGGAAGAACAGCGGATCAAGGCCCGGACAGCCCGTAAGGTATCCAATTACATGGGTGCTGATGCAACGGTTTATGAGCAGCTGGATGCTGCCATGACCTCATCCTTTAATGGTTATGATTCTCTGGAAGGGGAGGACGAGATTCTTGCCCTTACTCATACCGTTGAAGGAGAAGAAGGTGCTGCACCGGTAACAACCCTCGCAGACACTCTTTCCGAGGGAGACATGGGTTCTGTTATTCTCGGAACAACTCCTTTCTATGGCACCATGGGCGGTCAGACAGGAGACAGCGGTATCATCCGGACAGAGAACGGAACCTTTGTGGTTCAGGACACCATCCATGTAGCAGGAAGCAAGATCGCTCACATCGGATACTGTGAGAGCGGAAGCATTTCCGTTGGCGAGATTGCCGCTCTTTCTGTTGATGCAGCACGCCGTGCTAAGATCTGCAGCAACCATTCTGCAACCCACCTTCTTCAGAAAGCTCTGAAGACCGTACTGGGCGACCATGTGGAACAGGCCGGTTCTCTTGTTGAGGACGGAAGGCTGCGTTTCGACTTTACCCATAATCAGGCGATGACTGCTGAAGAGATCGCTAAGGTGGAAGAGATCGTCAATCAGGAGATATCTGAGGATCTGTCCGTAGTGACCAGAATCATGGGAATCGAAGATGCAAAGAAGACCGGAGCCATGGCACTTTTCGGAGAGAAGTACGGCGAAGAGGTACGTGTCGTATCCATGGGTGACTTCTCCATCGAGCTTTGTGGTGGTACACATGTGCCCCATACCGGCGTGATCGGTACCTTTAAGATACTTTCCGAGCAGGGCATTTCCGCCGGAGTACGACGGATTGAGGCACTGACGGGTGAAGGTGCATTTGCTTATTATAAGGATCTTGAGAAGAAATTCCTGGCCGCAGCAGCTGCAGCCAAGACCGAGCCGGACCGCCTGGTTGCCCGGATCGAAGGACTTCTTGAGGAAGTAAAGAAACTGAATCAGGAGAACCAGAAGCTGAAGGCAGAGGCAGCCAAGAGTGCAGCTTCCGATGTGATGGGAAATGCGGTCACCGCCGGTGATCTCTCCATCCTTCCCGTATCCCTGACAGATGTGGATATGAACGAACTCCGGAATCTGGGTGATGAATTCAAGGCGAAGCTTGGTAAATCCGTAGTAATACTGGCATCCGCTTCAGGAGAGAAGGTAAATCTTCTGGTAATGGCAAGTGATGATGCGGTAGCTGCAGGTATCCATGCCGGAAATATCGTTAAGAAAATTGCTCCCATGGTAGGCGGCGGCGGTGGCGGACGTCCGAATATGGCACAGGCCGGCGGAAAGAATCCGGCCGGAATCGCAGATGCCCTTGCTGCCGGCGTGGAGGAAGCTAAGAGCCAGATTGGTTAAATGTCCTTCAGGAACTAAACAAATTACCGAATTAGACTATTGTTTTACTATAAAGATAGTATTATAATGGTCTGCGTTGTTAAGAAATGCTTTATTTTCGGCATATTACGAAATGGAGGATCAATCAATGAAGAAGTTTGTGAAGAGATGCTCTGCTGCGGTTCTTGCAATCGGTATGTGTGTAGCTCTTACAGCCTGCGGCAGTGAAAGTGGTTCCACCAGTGCAGCAACTCAGGCAGCAAATGCAGTAACAGAGGCTCAGACGGAAGCTCCGACTGAGGCAAAGGGTCTGACCATCGCGTCAACCGAAACTTGGGGTGATTATACCGTTGGTGTCCCGGAGGGCTGGACCTTCAGGAAGGGCGATACATTAGACGAAAATGATACCCATTACTGTTCTGTTAAGAAGTCTTCTTTTGTCTTCTTTGATTTCAAGATGGAAAAAGAGGACGTTTGCAAGAATCAGTATGAGTATAACAAGAAAACCTACATCAACGAGCAGAAGGATGTATCCGGTAAATACGGTGATATCGAGTGGACGGGCTTCGAATACAGCGACGGTATGGGCGGATATGGTTTTGAAGCATATGCGAAAGCAAACGGCAAGCCGGTTCGTGTATCCTGCTGCGGTTACAAATTCGACGCTGCTGAAGCAAAGACAGTTCTTGAAACACTGAAGATCAAATAATTAACCAAAACTGATATTTCCTTTATCTGTAATGACGGGGGATGTTTCAGATATATCAATGAAAGTGAGGGAATCAAAAATGAAAAAGATGATGAAGAAGCTGGCGGTTGTTTTCTGTCTTGTATTTGTAATCAGTGCTCTGGCTGCCTGCGGCAGTGACAGCGGCAGCACAAGCAGCAGCGGAAGCGCCAATACGGAAAGCAGCAGCGGAAAGACCGATATAGTTACCGGTACCTGGAAGCAGGTAAGCGATATGGATGGTACCTGGATCTTTACCTTTGGTGACGGCAAGGCCAAGCTGGTAGGTGAGACCACCGGATTCACAGGTGAAGGAACCTATACACTGGATGAAGCAAACGGTAAGTTAAACGTTATGATCGATGGCTGGACAGCTCCGAAGGACTTTACTTATACCCTGAACGGTAACAACCTGAAGCTGGTTTCCACATATGCTTCCTATGATCTGACAAAGCAGTAAAAACTTTATATCTGATTTTAACCATAATAGGGCTGTTGCATTGCGACAGCCCTTTCTTTAATAGCAAAAGCAGCTGTAATATGATATATTTGTAGTAACTGCTCAGATGAATGTTGAGATGCTGATGATGAATCCCAATGCGCCTGAGTTTCATCCGGGAATTCCATACCGGAATTACTGGATGGATCTGAATTTTGAAAGCTTTGTCCACAAATGTGCCAGCACTCCGGAACCGCAATAAAAAAGAGTATTACCGAACACATTAAAAGAGGGTCGGTTTAAAGGATCAATGAAAGCAATATGGCATTGTCTGAAAAATGTAAATTGGTGTATAATCTAGTCAGACTATCATTTTATGCTGCAAGGGAACGATTATTTTTCGCATGTCATTCTGCATAATGTATTATCGTTGTATGTAGCCTGGTTTTCTATTTGGAGGGTATGAGTTTATGAAAAGAAAAGGGCATTATAAACTGTTAACGAAACTTATGACGTTAATATTATCCGGAACCATGGTTTTCGGCCCCTGGACAACTGCATATGCTGAAAATGCATCGAAAGGGGATAATACAACCATTGTTGAAAAAAAGGGAGATCGAAAAGATAGAACAACCGGCCTGGTCCATGCAGATACCAATATTTATCATCGGGAAAGCTCATCTTCATCCAATTTCCTGCTTACTTCTGCCGAACAGTCCTATCCTGAACGCTATCGGGCTGATGAACAGCCATGGGCGGAAGGAATCAAGGTTAAGGATCAGCTTAATGGTGGAACCTGCTGGGCTTTTTCCATGACAACCGCTGCAGAATACTCCTATGCAAAGGAGACGTTCGATGAGCTTGGACCTGTAAAGGAGATCTCTCCGGGACATCTGGCTTATTTCTCATATAACAGACAGCCGGATCCGTTGGGCAATACTGACGGAGATATTTCCGAATTTCAATACGACTGGGTTGAGAAGGGCGGTGATGCTTATGTCAACGGGCTGCAGTTCCTTTCGCAGTGGTCAGGTCTATGTCTGGAAGAGAAGGCTCCGTACAGTAATATCAATGATCATATTAATACCGACACGTATAAATGGGATGGTTCTCCGGCACCATATGATGCATCTCTTGCATACGATGATTATGTAGTTGTTGAGAATTTGAATTTCTTTGCGTCCCTGGATCAGAATGAGATCAAGGATCAGATCATGAATTACGGTGCAGTAGTAGGTGCGGTTTATTTTGATTACTATACATATATGAATTATGATACGAATTCATTTTATTATTTCTCTGATAAGACGACTACTAATCATAACGTTGTAATAGTGGGATGGGATGATGATTATCCGAAGGAGAATTTTACACATACAAAAGATTTGAACGGAGACCCTTTATCTATTGACCGATACGTACTTAGTGATGCGGAAGCGGCTGAATATACCACTCCTCCCGGTGACGGGGCATGGATCGTTCAGAACAGCTGGGGAGACTATTTAGATAACGGCTTTTTCTATATTTCATATTACAGTAACGATCTTCCTTATGACCAGATAATCAGCTTCAATATGATGGCAGCTGATACATATAAATATAATTTCTTTTATGACGGTACAATATCCGGTTTTCATTCATTGGATGGCCACCTGTCCGATTTTGAAACAAACAGCGATGCTAAAGCCGCAAATGTATTTACAAACAATACAGGAGAGAATATTACGGTAGATGCGGTAGGATTTACCAATTTTGATGCTTCTGCTGCTCATTACAGTATAAGTGTTTATACTGATATTCAGGATCCCTATGATCCGGAAAGCGGACTTCTTGCTGCCACAGCGAGTGTCATACCGGAAAATGCGAGTATACAGACTGTAAAGCTTAACACTCCTGTACAGGTAGGGACTGGAGAGAGTTATTCAGTTGTACTGTCCTTCCCTGAAGAGGAATGTGCTCTGGGTTTGGAGATTTCAGGTTATAACAATTTATTTAATTACAGGGTTCAGACCAAGCCGTGTCAGAGTTTCTTCTTCAAATCCGGCTTGGATGAATGGGTCGATCTGGATAACTATAATGCATGCTATCGTATAAGAGCTTTCGCAAATCCGACAGATACTATACCTGAGCTTGAAATTCCGGAAGAACCTGAGAAAAATGAATTAATATATGAAAGTGCAGCACAGCAGCTTGTAACTGCAGGAAAAGCTATTCACGGAAAAATGCTCTATGCTTTAGGTTCGGATAATGTTACAGCCCCGACGAACGGATACAGTACCGAGATCCCCACGGGTATTTCTGCGGGTGAATACCATGTATGGTATAAGGCAAAAGCAGATTACGATGACGAGGAGACCGAACCGGTATGTATATCGGTGGTAATAGATCCGAAAAATGTCAAGATCACTGCAAAGGATCAGAAAGTAACTTCGGCTGACAGTATTGAATCCTCTTTAGATCAGGTAAAGGTTGAAGGTCTGGCGGAAGGAGATCATCTTGTCGATATTGTTCTTCATGCGGAAGAAGCCATCGGTTATTTATTTCCGATAATAATACCGTCAGAGGCTCTGATAGAAAACAAAAGTCACGAGAATGTTACCAGCAACTATCTGATAGATTATCATTACGGTAAAACTATTATAAAAGAAGAAATAAAGCCGAAGCCAGCACCGGTACCGGTGGATCCCGAACCTGTTCCTGTAGAGATAGCTACAAAACCTGTTCCTGTAGAGATAGCTACAGAATCTGAGCCTGATCCGGCTGCGGTACAGCTTCAGAAAGATAAGGACAGCTTCAGCACCTACAAGATTTCCCAGATCAGCTATGCAGCTTCCCTGGTGCTTAGCAATGATACTGCAGCAGATAAGAAGCTTATTACAGATGCAAAGTCCGCTATAGCGGCGCTTACATATGATGAAAGCAAAACGCTGGAGCAGAACAAAAAAGAAGTTGATGATATCATAAAACAGCTTACAGCTTCCCTTAAAGCCCAGCGTGAGTCCGAAAAGAAGACCGATTACTCATCAGAATGGGTTAAAGGAAAATGGTACAATAAGGACGGAACCCAGACCTACAAGCCTTTAGGTAAATGGTATAAGAACAAAAAGGGCTGGTGGTATGAGGATGAGTCGGGCTGGTATCCCAAAAACATCTGGCAGAAGATAGACGGCAAATGGTACTATTTCAAGGCAGACGGATATGCCGCCGCCGGTGAATATGTACAGGGCTGGTGGCTGGATGCAAAGACCTGCCAGTGTACTTATCCCTACAAGGCTATGTGGCATAAGAATAATAAGGGCTGGTGGTATGGAGATGCCTCCGGATGGTATGCCCGGAACGGATCATTTATCATAGATGGCATATCATACACTTTTAATCGATGGGGTTATCTGACAGATTAATATAACATACAGAATGAAGCCGAAGCGGGTTGCTTCGGCTTTATTTACAATGAAAATCATTGTATGAAACTTGGCTTTTTGTTATAATAAAATCAGTTTATTAAATCAGGAGGTAATAAGGATGAATAAACACTTAAAACTGTCTAAGAAACTACTGACATTTGTGTTGGCAGGTGTTATGGCGTTCACTCCCGCAATGGCTGTTTATGCCGATGGGGAAAAAACAAGTATCATTGATTCTCTTCATCTGTCGGATATCGTTGATAATCTCCATCTGCCGGATATGTCCGTAATACTGGATACTGTAGGTGGAAAGGTTAAGGATGCATTTGAGACCTATAAGGGGAAAGTGCAGGACATTGTTGATAAGATCGCAGAAAGTTATTCCAATGCTGTGGATCCCGATAAGCTTCATGAATTCGTGGATTCTGCGAAATCAGCCATTGAAAATCTGAAGTACAATGCGAAGGATACTCTTGAGAAGAATAAGGAACGCGTAGACAGCATTATTTCCGATCTGAAGGAAAAGCTTTCCGCACTGAATGAAGAAGACATGCTGCACCGGGTACAGGACCTTTTCGATGAGTATAAGGAAAAAGCAAAGGAGGCAGTCGAAGCCATTGCGGAAAAATACGCTGATTTAAAAGATAATATCAATCTTCAGAAACTTGTTGATAATGCAAAGGAAGCTATTGACAATCTGAAATTACATGCAACTGAAACTCTGGAGGAAGGTAAGGAACGTGTAGACACCATTATTTCCGATCTGAAGGAAAAGCTTTCCGCACTGCATGAAGAAGACATGCTGCACCAGGTACAGGACCTTTTCGATGAGTATAAGG
>JAFXZW010000055.1 GCA_017541035.1 Eubacterium sp.
AAAAAAACGCCCGACTCTCGCCGGGCGGCGTTTCTTAAAAGTTTACTGTCACTATAAATCGATGATCCTCTATTGATAGTTTCATTTCATACCCCAGCATCTCAAGATTATTATCCGCGATCGCCAGCCCCAGTCCTGTTCCTCCTGTATTTCTGGAATCCGCCCCTTTTACAAAAGGCTTTTTCAATTCATTCACATCACTGATCTCAAGATCTGTCGGATTCGATATGGTAAGACTCTTCTTATCCCATTTAACTTCCGTCCTTCCCTTCATCGAATGCTTTGCGCAGTTCAGGACCAGATTATTGATTGCCTGCGCCAGTATCTTCCTATCCGTATGAAGCATCACATCCGATCCATCCGTCGTTATCTCGATACCATTTGCAAGAAAGCCATTCTTATGTTCCTCGATGCAGGCCAGGATCAATTCCCTTAGGTTCACTTCTTCCTTGCAGATCTTGATACTGTCCGCTTCGCTCCTGGAAAAA
The DNA here is from genome assembly GCA_017541035.1 of Eubacterium sp. Taxonomy (GTDB): domain Bacteria; phylum Bacillota; class Clostridia; order Lachnospirales; family Lachnospiraceae; genus Eubacterium_Q. The sequence continues at coordinate 489 of JAFXZW010000055.1, forward strand.
TTCAGTATATCCTCCACCAGATGATTTGCTGAGCCAACCGTTGTCAAGATACTGTCCGCATACTCCCGCATCTTTTCCGGATCCTGCTCTTCCTTCAGATTCTCCGCATACGCCGATAATGTCGCCAGCGGGGTCTTAAGATCATGAGCCATAGCATTCGATACCTTGATCCTATATTCCACCAACTGATATGCTGCCTTAGCACTCTTGTACCGCTGCTCGGCAATCCATGCAGCTATGCCGATAAACAACAGGAAGATTCCACCGACCATAGCCACCATTCGGCCCGGATAGATCCGGAACATGATGGGAGTGGCCAGGTAGTCGTAGCTAAACTCCCAGCCTGCATTCCTGTATTCTTTATACTCGCTGGCAATCTGATCCTGAGAAGGTATGTTTCCGCCCCGGATACTTTGCGGCGTTCCTCCATCAAAATAGTTGGGATGATTTCTGTACAACAACTGTCGAAGAATCCCGTTCGTTCCCAAAAAATCATAATATCCATCAAAAAAATTATATACATCCAAAAACTGCACTTCTTCGCCGGCAATAATATGTTCTCCATAATTCCAGGCATTTTCCGGAGTAAAATCATAAACCCTGACCAGATTTCCTTCCGGATCGAACAATCCGACCTTTCCTGGTATATATTCATTTCCTATTACATAAATGTCATATGCGTGAACAACACACAGATCCGGCTCTAACATATCATCAAACATTGATTCCGTATGATCTATATTCTCATACCAGTTAAATGTATCAATAAACTCGTATTGATAATTCGCCCCTTTATGAATCTCCTCCGCAGTCCTTTTCCGATGCAGATTTATTTCTTCTGAAAAACCGTATGCCGGCTTCTGTCCGGACTTCATCCATGCAAACAGCTTTCGAAACCCTTCCGGAGTACCGTTTTTCACCACTTCATCTGACTCTTCGTACCACCTGGTAAATTCGCACATGGGATCCAGCTGATATCTCCGGAGCATGCCATCCTCTCCATTTACCAGGATTGTCCCTCCTCCTGCAGTTGAAAAAAGCTCATCCCCGTTTATGCGGAAGGAATAATATACTGTGCTGTCAAAAGACAGTCTGTCTACCAGCTTTGTTGCATCTTCAAAAAAATTTTTATCTGCCTCCGGAAGATGATCCTTCATGGCAAGATATTCAGATGCCAGGAAATCCAGCTGACGATAATTATATCGATCACCAATCCGATCTCCTGTTATTTCATTCGAATCTGCAGCTTTCCATGGTTCTAAATCAAACATAAGCGCATGCCGCCTGGCATACTCATTATAATGCTTCCTCACCATCCCATACACAAACCAGCTGACGATTCCGGCGATGATCAGTGCCGCGATCAGGAACGGGATGAAATGCCTCATAAATCGTGGCTTCAGCCTTTTCATGTTTTTCATTTCAGAATTCCTCCCTTTTCTCCCGTCCGGTCTTACGAGAGTTTATAGCCGCCTCCGATGACGGTCTTGATATGGGCTCCTTCCTCACCGAGTTTCTGTCGAAGCTTTTTGACATGGTTATCTACCACACGGTCGATACCGTCAAAGTCTTCGCCCCACACCAGGTCAAGGAGACGGTTCCTGTCCAGAACATTCCCCTTGTTTTCCAGAAGGGTCCTTAAAAGGAGATATTCCTTGGGAGCAAGCCGGATCTCTTCGTTACCAACCCGCACTTCCATCCTTCGTTCAAACATTTTGATCCCGCCGCATTCCAGCACCCGATCTTCCTGCATAGCCACACCGGCTCTGGCCATGATCGCCAGACACTTCGCATACAGAACATTCAGCGAGACCGGCTTTACCATATATTCGTCTGCGCCGATGCCGTAACCTTTCAGGATGCTTTCTTCACTTCCCAACGCTGTCAGAAAGATGATCGGGCAATTGCTCTTACTACGCAGCAGCTTGCAAAGATCGAGTCCGGACGGGCCGGGCAGCATGATGTCCAGGATGGCCAGATCGTAATCCTTCTTTCGGATCAGTTCTTCACCTGCATACCCGTCAGATGCGGTATCGATCAGATGCATACCTTTCCTCTCAAAAAAGTCCACGATCAGTTTTCGCAATTCTTCTGCATCTTCTACTATAAGAATACCGGCCATTTCCCAACTACCTCCCGAGACAGCATAGTACTACAGACATGTATCCATCATATATCCGATGAATATTTTCCGTCAACCGCATAAAAATACCCGGACTCTCAACAAGCCCGGGTACTCACTACCTGTTTTTCTATTTCCTGTTTCTGCCGCCGGCAACATGCTCCTGTACCGGCTGTCCCTGTATCGGTTGCTCCCGTCTTCCGACCGACTGCCGTCCCGGGTTATCCTGCTGCATCATATCATTGATACTGGTCTTCTTTGCAGCCCGTTGCCTTGTATAAGACCGAAGCAGCTCTTCCCCGTTTCCGGCTGCTGCCATACGCTTGATATCATCCTTTCCGTTTTTCGTCATCATTTCCGCGAATGCCGGATCCGCCATGATCTCCTCCACATTTTTGTTGTAATTCGGCAACAACAATGCATTGGTCAGTTTCTTCTCTTTGGTCAGGCTCACCACATTCTGGGAGATACCGGTCAGATAGATCATTCCGGCCACATCCTTTTTGAATTTCTCCTCATCGTTCGCATTCTGCGCGATCATCTCCTGTCTGGTATGAAGCTTGCGGAACAATACCTCTTCCGGTTTCTTGAGCAGTTCCCGCTTATCGGTATTGATCTGCGCCAACTGACTGATGTTGTCCAGACTGCCGGACAGTTCGTTAACAATCCCCAAACGCTTTCTCTGAGTCCGGCTGGGATGTTCCTGCGCTTCCACATGTCCGGTATAGTTTGCTGCCGCGGTACGGATACGGTTGAGTCCGCCGATGACCGCTGAAAAATCTTCTCCTGTCAGTTTCTCATTTCTTCCCGCCTTTTCATCCAGCTGCTGGATCTGCTCGCTGAATTCACGCACCCGGTTATTCAGATCCACATAAAACTGCGATGCTCCATGGAAAACACTGTTTCCATCCTCAATGCGACGGCCATACAGTTTTGCAAAAGTCTTCAGATTCTTAAGAACATCGGCATCTTCCATCGGCTGATTTGCCGCAACATCCTTATACTGATCTTTCAGTCCGTTCAGGAAATTCTGCTCCTCCTCACGAATGATCCTGTCCTCTTCGGTCGCCTTCAGAGCTTCTTTGCTGAAGTTCTCCACCTTTGTACACTCC
>JAFXZW010000056.1 GCA_017541035.1 Eubacterium sp.
TTCCGCCTTCCGGGACAGTTCCTGCCGTACTCTCAGGTAATCATCCTTTTCCAATTCTCCGGCCATAAACCTGTCAACATTAGCAAACCGCTCCGTTTCACACTTCTCTTTATCATTCTGAAGCATTTCAATTTTCTTAGCCAGCCTCAGGTTTTCGCTCAGAACTTTATCTGTACGCGTCTTCAGTTTCTTCGCGGCTCTGTCTGCCATATCCATAAGGCTCCTGATCGAATGCCAGACCATTTCATTCACATCCGCTTCCCGGCAGTATTTCTTGCAGCACTGGCCGGCTTTCTGGTGCTTAGCATGGGGACATAGGATATAGCTGTATTCCCTGCCCTTCACGACATATGCCCGGAAGTTCATCGACCTCCCGCAGGTTCCACAAATAGCTTTCCCGACAAGAGGGCGTTCCTTGCTGTAACACCTGTCATCCTTCTTCGGATATTGTTTTCTGAACCTCTTCTGAACTTCCAGGAACTCTTCCTTCGTGACGATCCCCGGATGACAATTCTCAACCATGATTTGTTCATCCTCGGGTACCGAAACGGTATGTGAGCTGCACGGTGCTATCGCCTCGCGCTTATGCCCCACAACCACTCCATAATAAACCCTGTTCTGCAGGATCTTATTCACAGAGTAAATATTCCAGCAACTTAACTTCGATGTATTGGCAAACTTCTTCGTCCCCGGATTCGTCCTCCGATAATATGCCGCAGGTGTATCATATCCCTTATCATTAAGCTGAGCGGCAATATCCACGGTCCTCATTCCATCCAGGGCGGCATCGTATATCTCCCTGACAACCTCAGCCGCCTCCGGATCTATCTCAATCCTGTGCTTGTCATCCTTGCATCGCCTGTAGCCATAAGGGACATGACCGCCAATGTATAGACCTCGCTTCATCTTGGCGCGTTTCGCGGTCATAACCTTTACTGAGAGATCCTTGCTGTAATAGTCATAAACGATATTCTTCATGACCACATCCAGACCACCGGTGGTACCCTTGTAATCCAGACTGTCATAATGGTCATTGATGGAGATGAAACGCACTCCCATGAAGGGAAATATCCGTTCCAGATAATCCCCCAGTTCGATATAGTCACGACCGAAACGGGAAAAATCCTTCACAATAACGCAGTTAATCTTCCCGCTCTTTATCTGCCCGATCAGCTTCTCGAAGGAAGGCCTGTCAAAATTCGTCCCGGAGAACCCATCGTCAAAAAACTCATACTGTTCGCAATCCTTCAGGTCGTCCCTCTCATTGACAAAATTCTGGATCAGAGCCTTCTGGTGCGATACGCTCTCGCTTTCCGTCTTGCCTTCCTTTTTCATCAAATCCCGGTCAGCATCAGACAGACGGATATATTTTCCAATAACCCATTTACTCATCTGCATCGCCTCCCGCCATTTCAGAAATGATCCGCTCCATAACCTGTTTCTGCTCACCGAAATTCAGTTCCACCTCGACACGCTTTTCCTCATAGACCTTCACGGATCTGATAAGGTGTTTCACCAACTCAGAGTCCACTTCCGTCCTGTCCTCAGCTTCACGCATAGCGGCAAGCCACTTGTTATCCAGCGTCAGCACCTCATCTAGCTGCTTCTTCTTTGCCTTCGCATCGGAAAGCTTCTTTCCAAGTTCAGTTGCCTCATTGTCGTATTTCTGCTTTGCGAAACGGTATTCCGCTTCATCCAGCACGCCCTCGGTGAAACTTTCAAACAGATGCTCCCGCCTGCCGTTTACCTTCTTCAGTTCCTGCGAAATATAATTGATCTGGCCGACATACTTGTCGATCAGGCTTTTCTCTTTCACGGAACCGCGCATCTGCCTCAGCAGCTTTTCCTGATCAAGAGCCGCCGTCGCCTGCCCCTGGATCACAGCCATCACCGCAGTCTCAACATCCGGGTAACGGATCATGCGCCTTGTACAGTTCCTGTATCCGCTGTCAATATACCCGCCGCAGACATAATAGGAATGTTCCTGATCCATCGGGATATGCCTGTTGTTCGCCTTCACAAAGCGCATCCTCTTACCGCAGTCGCCACAGTAAATCTTTCCCCTGAAATGGTTCGTAATCTGTTCCCTGAGCGGCGCGTGCTTATCCATTCTTTCCTGCATATCCTTCGCCCGCGCTTCAAACATTTCCTGCACCTTGTCATACAGTTCCCTGCTGATAATAGCCTCATGCGCGTCCGGTATCGTTCTCCATTCCTCAGGCTTCGCCCTGTGGCACTTTATCCCCTGATACAGTGACTTCGGCATTTTCCCATAAACCAAAGTTCCTGTATATGTGATATTCTTCAGGATATCTATGAGCGTCCGACCATACCAGACCGTATGCTTATACTTTTCAGCATGCCATATGCCAAGTTCAACCTTCCTCTTTGCAGGCGTGACGGCTCCCATATCATTGAGCCGCTTACAGATCTCGTTGTGAGATACGCCTGCTGCCTTCCACTCAAAAATCATCCTCACATATGGAGCAACTTTTTCATCCACTTCATAGCGATATGCCCTGGTCTTTGATTTCACATAGCCATAAGGCGGAAATGCCGGCAGGTATTCGCCCTTTTCCTGCCTCGCCCTGAAGGATGTAATGATCTTCCTCGAAATGTCCTTTGCGTACACATCATTCATCATATTCTTCAGCGGGATCATCAGCGCCCCTTCCGCGTCATCTGAAGTCAGGCTGTCATACCCGTCAGTGATTGATATGAACCGCACGCCCAGGAACGGAAAAATCTTTTCCAGATACTGTCCTGCTTCTATGTAGTCACGTCCGAAACGGCTCAGGTCCTTTACCAAAATACACTGAACTTTTCCGCCCTTAACATCCTCCATCATCCGCTGGAACTCAGGCCTGTCAAAATGAGTACCCTTCTTCCCGTTATCTTCATAGATATCAAAAAGCTTCAGATCCGGATGATCGGCAATATACTCCTTGCAGATACTCGTCTGGTTCTCGATAGAGTCCCCGTCATCATCTTTTCCACTGTTCTCAATGGAAAGTCTCACATAGACCGCAGTTTTGTAATAGCTGCTCTCAATTACCGGCGCTGCGGCTGTTGTTTCAATATTCTTCCTGCTTTTTCTTGCCATGCCGCACCTCCTATACCGCCTGTCTGCTGAAATCTTCCAACATCTTTACAACCTTTTCCGCTTCATCGGCATGCCGGAATACAACCTCAGCCCTGCCCCCTTCAAATACATTGACCTGTCTGATCAGATCTACAACCATGCTTCTGTTCACAGAAGTAATATTCCTGTACTTTTTGAATGATTCCATCCATGAAAGAGAATCCCGGTTCCTGCTGACTGCCTGTTCTCTTTCATCCTCGATTGCCCGGATAGCAGCCTCCGCCTCTGCGATCTTCGCGGCATAGCTTTTCTTGAACAGAAAATATTCATCCTGCCCGATCAGGCCTTCCTGCAGGTTTTCATACAGTTTCAGCTTGAAAGACTTGTTTCTCTCGATTTCTTCCTTCAGCCTTACAACCTGCGCGTCATAATTAAAAACATTGGCCTGCTTCTCCGGAAGGGATTCTACTATATCAAGCATCTTCTCCATTTCACAGACAGATTCAATTTGCTTTGTCACCATCTGCAGAACAACATCCGTAAGCTTTTCCTCCGAAATTGAATGTGTACTGCAGCCCTTTCCGGCCTTCCTTGTAGAACAGATGAAATAGGAATATGCCTTTCCACCGGCATTATAGGATTTTCTGACCATGTTCTGACCGCAATCAGCGCATTTTACGAAGCCGGAAAGCGGATAAACCGCATCTTCCTCCGGAGCAATGCGGATATCTTTCGCAAGGATCATCTGCACAGAGTCAAACATATCCCTGTCTATGATCACAGGAATAACTCCCTCAACCCGAATCCAATCCGCCTCATCCCTTGGTATTATCTTTTTTATCTTATAATTCGGTGTGCCGACTTTGCCTTGTACCAAAACACCAGTATATATTTCGTTGGTCAGAATCCTTGTCACAGCTTTGGATGACCACAATGCTTTCTTGTGTACCCTGAAGTTCGTCTGAACCTTCATTCCAAGAGAAAGCTTATATTCCATCGGGCATAACACGCCCTGCATATTCAGCTTATTCGCGATACGCCCCTGGCTCATCCCCTGTATCTTCCATTTGAAGATTGCCCGGACGATCTCTGACGCATATGTATCCACCACAAGCTTATTGTGATCCTCTTCATCCTTCAGATACCCATATGCGGCAAATGCGCCTATGAACTGTCCCTTTTTCCTCTTGATCTCCAACTGTGACCTGATCTTTACCGAAATATCTTTGCAGTATGCGTCATTGATCAGGTTCTTGAACGGAATGATCAGAGAATCCGACTGGTTCCTGTCCAGGCTGTCATAATTGTCATTGATTGCAATAAAACGCACACCGAGAAATGGAAATACCCTCTCGATGTAATTGCCTGCTTCTATATAGTTTCTTCCAAAACGGGAAAGGTCTTTGACCACCACGCAGTTTATCTTCCCGGAACGGATGTCTTCCATCATTTCCTGAAA
>JAFXZW010000057.1 GCA_017541035.1 Eubacterium sp.
CATTCGCTTTGTTATATGCAGATATATCTGATATCTCTGATTCCTCAACTGTACTTCCTGACCAGAACCACATTGGCTTTTTCCTTTTCCAGGCATAAACTCCAAGGCCAGTAAACAGCAGACTTACCGGCACCATTATTATCAGCCATATAATGTTTTCCATAACCATTAACTCTCCAGCAGATCCCGCTTTGCTTATTTCGTTTCTTGCTTACCTATCTGAAAAGAAGACACAGCCGCATATACAATCGCTCCGAAAATAAGCGGGATCTCAAACAGCAAAATTCTGTCATCCTGAAGCACAAGAGACAGACCGACAACGATAAACACAACACCCAGAATGAAGAATATAACAGCTGATTGCCTGTAATATGGCTTCTTGTTCATAGTTTCCCGTTGTTCCTTTGATGCATAAAGATAAGCATTGTTCATTAAAAAACCTTTCTCCATAAAATGCCTGATCCCCAAGACTATCAAAAGTCCTGAAAATCCCAAAATAACAATCGCAGTAATTAATTCACCGGTACTCATAACCTTTTCACCATCATGTACTCATTCAAAAAAGTACCGTCTTTCATTCTAATAGCGTCCGGCTTTACTCCCGTAATACGAAATCCCATTTTCTCATAAAGACTCCTTGCCCTGCTGTTTCCTTCAATGAAGTCAAGCTCGATCTGACGGACTCCGTCTCTTTCCCTTGCGATCTGAATCATCTCTACGAACATTTTTGTCCCGATCCCAAAGCCCCAGTATTCCTGCAAAAGAGCAATCGCTACGGGAGCCCTGTGATGATCTTTCAGACCGATACGAAAAGAAATCATACAGTTCCCGGCAAACCTGCCTTCTACAAGACAGGCAATCATGATCCTGTCCGGATCGTTGTATGCCTCGTTGATGAAAGACTTCTCCTGTTCAAGAGTGAAATCTGCAAACTCCTCCGGGTATTTCAGCAGAAAATCCGTCTCTCCGGACGCTTTGATGATAAATTGAAGCATTTGTTCCGCATCCTCTTCACAAGGACTCCGGAGCAGTGCGTCACGGCCATCCTTCAGTTTAAATTCGGTTTCCCTAAAAATCATGTCTTTTACCCCCACATAGTTTTATCATACTCGATCTTCAGATCCTTTTCTATCCCTAAAACGTAAAATAAGCCCGGATTGCTCCGAGCTATAATTAAAAACAGTTTATGATTTCTACAGCCTTTCCCGGAAATATTTATTCCACATGTCTCCACAAACCTGAAATCCTTGGATATAATTCCGAAAGGAAATACTCTTCTGTTAACGGTTTTCCGCCGTCCCAGTACAGAAGCTTCACACCATTCTGCCTGCAGCGCATCCATTTCCTTCTGTCCTGATCCTGGCGTTCCTTCAGGCCTTTTTCGCCCCCGAAAAAATCGACGGCTTCCGTATGCTGCAGGCCCTGATATTCAATCCCGCAATTCTGTCCCGGAATAAAAATATCCAGTCGCTGTCCATGAAGCCATTCCGCCCTGTATTGGAATACCGCATCCGGAAAATGCTTTTTCACAATAGAAAACGCCTTCTGCTCTGACACCCACCGGGCATTTGTCACCCCATCGATGATCAGCTTTTCGTAAATGGCATCCCTCCGGCGCATGATATCGTCACGGTAACCGGAAATCATCTTCTTCAGTGAAAGATCCGGAACAGAACGGATATTCCGATACTCCTGAGTATAATAATTCAGGTACCACATCCTGTATTCCAGTTCCGCGATCCGGTTATTTCTTATCAGGAACCAGGCAGTCTCATCCGCGTCTGCGTAGTCATAGTGTGAGAAGAAGCTCCTTTCCAGGAACGCAGCAATTTCCAGAAACTCCCTCTCGTCAGAAGAAAACATTACCTGGTACAAATCTTCATCCAGCTGTTCAATATTTCCCACAAGCTGAGCCGCATAGTGTGAAAGGTCTCCGTTCCTTCCATCCGGGTACCGGTAAGTAAGCTTCAGGACCCCAGCAGGTCCAGGCTCCCTCCATACACCCATCCGGGCCGTCTCATCCCGTAAAGCTTCCAAGTCTTTTCGGAGTTTTTTCACCAGATCCCTCTTCCTCTTCTGCAGGATCCGGTCTTTCTCCCTGTGGGTATGCCGGCCGTCGGACTCCATCAGGTGCATTTCCTGCCGGAAGGTATCCTTTCCCATAGTCAGTCCATGAAAGGATTCATACTCCTCCATGTACTCATCAAAATCCCGTATGGCAAGAAATCTCCGCAGCAAACTGTCTTTATCCGCATCCATAACCGCTCCCATCTCTGCCGCTTACGCTCCTACACATTCATGAAAAATGAAACAAGTTCTCCATGGTCTGCGTCCCGGGCAAGCTGGGCCATGCCTTCCACAGCTTCTTCCCTGCTGTAATTATGGTCTTCCAGGAATCTGTCATCCATATCAGCGACGTGCTCATAGAAAAAGGCAGCTGTCATGACCTCCTCCGGATTCCCGTAATCCAGGGATGTCAGAAGCTCATTCTCTGCTTCATTGATCATTCCCCGGTCTGCCATGGATTCGTAATCTTCCAACGGTTTTCCCGCTGCTGTAAATTTGTTTTCTTTTTCCAGTTCCACTGCATTATACTCTTTTCCCAGCAGAACGGAAAACAGAACTCTCACCATTTCTTTGATGATCCGCATTATATAGTCTTTTTCATCCGTATATCCCATGCCCTGCCTCCATGAACCATACTGTCATGGATTATATCATTCCTGGCAGGTTCCGTCATCTAAAACCGGTCAAATTCAAATTGTCCGGCTTCTTTCACCGTAGAATACCTGACGGAATCATTTCCTTTTTCGATCCAGATATCCAGCACCATCCCGACAGTCAGGAGATCAAGATCAGATACAGACAGCCCCACCTCAAGGCACCGCAGCAGAAACAGGGCTGTATTCAGTTCCCGGCTGCTTTTCGACTGTTTTTTTAGACTCGGATTCCGTGTGGAAATTGTCCCCCCACATCGCCAGGATCTCAGGAAGCACCTCATAGATACTGAAGATGTCAAAGCCATCCAGCCAATCCTCAATGGTATCCGGAATAGAAGGATCCGCATGATAGGCCATCAATATATCGTCGTGCCGCATTTCTGGCTTCCGCGTGAGACTCTGGACCTGCGAGTACGGAAGAATCATGTTCCCTACAATGTTTGGGAAAGACAGGGCCTGTTTCATGTGACGGATCCTCATTCTTCTGCTTCCTCTCTCCGAGACTGTGTGATCCACTCAGCAACTTCGTCTTCCGTAAAGAAACCGGCTTTACCGGCTTCGCCCTTCATCTGTTCTTGCAGACGCATCATGGCATAAACGGCGGAATTGACCACGCGGACATTGTTGCCATCAACAATAAAGGTAACGCGGTCACCTGTTTCGATACCAAGAGCAGCGCGGACATTCTTGGGAATGGTTACCTGACCTTTTGACATGACTCTCGCATCGTTAACGAATGCTGCTTCAGACATATATAAACACCTCCAATACGGAAAAGTAGGAAAGTAGGGATTTCCTACTCCTATTATATGCGAGAGCGGAGAAATTATCAAGCATGGTTTGTAAAAAGATTATGAACGAGGAGAAATGAAGATGGACTGGAGAGAATGGTTCGGTTTCAGAAAACCGAGGGATGCCCCTGGGGCGGAGCTGCCACAGATCGAAGATAATGTCCGGGATTCGGGCGGTATTTTTGTCTTTGGACAGACACTCAGCGGGGAGCGGGTGGATGAGAAGTCCGCCATGCAGATCGCCACGGTGTATGCCTGTGTGAGGCTTCTGGCGGAGACGGTGGCAAGCCTTCCGCTGCATCTGTACAAGTACACCGAGAAGGGCGACCTTCAACAATATCGAGCATCAGAGCATCGACTTCGTGATGCACACGATCATGCCCTGGCTCGTGCGGATAGAACAGGCCATCATCAAGGATATGCTTGTGGAGGAAGAGCAGGATATGTTCTTTCCCAAGTTCAACGTGGACGGACTCATGCGCGGCGATTACAAATCCCGCATTTTCGGCATATAATCTTTGTTCGCCTATGTAAGTAAACCCTGCTTTTTCATACATCTTCTGTGCCGGGAGATTCGATTTCAACGCATCGAGGCGCAATGCTTTCTTACCTTTTCGCACTGCGATTTCCATTGCTTCATCAAGGATCCTTAGCCCCAAAGATTTACCCCTATAGTCCGGGCAAACCGCAAGAAGATGAACTGTCTCAACCTCATCATTCGGAAGATCCTTCTCCCATGAGACATTCAAATACTCATCTCCCTGGCACAGCGCAACAGCAGCCATACCTGCAATTACTTCCCCATCTGTCAAAACATACATTCGTACTTTGCATTCAGCACCAATTCTTTATCATCACCGGCATTCGTCAGAATACTCTTTTATAATCTGTATTCCATTTGGACATCAAAGGGCTCCGCTGCTGCCAATCCCTCATTGACCTCCTCTGCAAGCGTACAGCCCAGTGCCCGGTATGCCGCCTGTGACTCTTTTGAGGAATGAGCCGACATGTACAGTTTATCTGCTCCCAACTGCCGGGCCTCTTCACAAGCCATTGAAAAGAGCTTCCGGCCAATACCCCGACGCCTGTATTCTTCTGATATCTGAAAACAAACCAGCTGCACATATCTTACCGCAGCTCCG
>JAFXZW010000058.1 GCA_017541035.1 Eubacterium sp.
GAATCTTCACTTGATGACTCCTGTTGAATACCATGAGAACTATTATGCGGCTGCATAAGAATACCGCCAGCCGATTATGCGACTGGCGGTACGAAACTTTTTAATTATTCACTGTCCTCTTGACGGGTAGCACACCAGAATCCATCGGCTTCTTTTTTGCTGTATTCTTAAACCACCGGTCTTGCGTGGTTGGGGTTGTTTCCGAATTTCAGGAACAGCATTTCAATGGAATGAATGGCAAAGGTGATGAAATGCATCAGTGCATCTGCCATGATTCCGAAGTTGATGCAAAGCAGCGCACCCTTGGTGTCGAGTCCGGTTGTTCCGAAAACACTCTTCAGAGCAAGGAAGCTGAATACGATCAGGGCGGCACAGAGGGCAATAACGGCGCGTTTGTAATTCGTCAGAGGCCGCGCGATCTTTACGATGATCATAATGCCCACGATCGACAGGAGGATCGTAGATGCCGTCTGGATCTCCTCATAAGGCACTTCAAAGATTCTGCCGAAGAATACCATGGCCAGAACGATCAGCACATCTGTCAGTGCACCGGGCAATGACCGGAGTATAACATTTTTCATGAAGTGCCCCTTGATCAGGAAATGATCCGGTACCTGAGACAGCAGGAAGGCCGGCAGTCCGATGGTAAAGGCACTGATCAGTGTCAGCTGGGACGGAGTCAGCGGATAGACAACACCGAAACCGATGGTAAGTACGGACAGGATGAAGGAGAAAATATTCTTCACCAGGAAAAGACTTCCCGAACGTTCCATGTTGTTGACCACCTGACGTCCTTCCATAACCACCTCGGGCATGTGGACAAAATCGGAGTCCAGCAGCACCAGCTGGGCGGCCTGTACGGCAGCTTCGCTTCCGGAGGCCATGGCTACGGAGCAATCCGCGTCCTTCAGAGCAAGGATATCATTGACGCCGTCACCGGTCATGGCTACGGTATTCCCTTCTGCCTGCAGAGCCTTGACGAATTTACGCTTCTGATCCGGCGTTACACGGCCGAATACGGTGTAGGTGGTGATCGCCTTGCGGATGGCATCATCGGTTGTCAGCGTTGTGGCATCCACGTATTTTTCGGCGCCCTGTACGCCGGCCTGCTTGGCCACCTCGGATACGGTGATGGGATTATCACCGGAAATCACCTTTACGGCAACGCCTTCATTCATAAAGAAGCGGAAGGTTTCAGGGGCGGTGCTGCGGATGGGGTTGGTGATCAGCACCAGAGCCAGTGCCTTACAGGGAGCGGTGAGAGCCTTCCCGTCAGGCTTTCCGTCGTATTTTGTAAAGGCCAGCACACGGTACCCCTTCCGGCTGTATAGCTCGATCTGCTCCTTAAGGGGAGCATAGCCTTCCCGGAGCACGAATTCCGGTGCCCCCAAAACATAGGCACCCTTCTCCAGCGTAACGCTGGAGTATTTGAATTCGGATGAGAAATCCGTATGATCCACGATCTTTGCGTCCGTGGGTGTCAGAAAGTATTGTTTCAGTGCGGCCATGGTGATATTATCCGAAGACTGAGCCGCAGCAAAGTCACACAGAAGGCCATGGATCTCATCCTTGTCATTTCCGTTCAGGGGGATGTAATCCGTAACCTTCATGGTATTTTCCGTGATGGTACCGGTCTTATCCACACAAAGGACATTGACCCGGGCGAGAGTCTCGATACATTTCATATCGTGAACCAGAACCTTCTTGCCTGCCAGGCGAACGGTGCTGAGTGCCAGAGTGATGCTGGCCAGAAGGAAAAGCCCCTCCGGAATCATGCCGATGACGGAAGCAACCGCGGCCCGTACGCTGTCCTGATAGCTGAGGTCATTGATAGCAAAGGACTGGAAGAACTGAAGCCCACCGATGGGGATGATGATGATGCCGGCGAATTTGACGATCTTGTTCAGAGAGCGGATCATTTCCGACTGCTCACCTGACTTCTGCTGCTTGGCCTGCAGGGTCAGACGGGAAATGTAGGAATCGGCACCGACAGCAGTGAGTCGCGCCTTACAGCTTCCGGATACAACGAAGCTTCCGCTCATCAGCTCTGCACCGGCTTCCTTGGCGATCTCGTCTGCTTCACCGGTCAGAAGAGCCTCATTTGCGGATATTTTACCTTCCACAACAATGGCATCCGCCGGAATCTGATCACCTGCCTTGAAAATGATGATATCGTCCAGTACCAGCTGATCGGAGGGAATCACCTCTTCCGCACCGTTACGGATCACCTTGGCAGTGGGAGCGTTCAGCACGTTCAGTTTATCCAGTGTTTTTTTGGATTTCAGCTCCTGAATGATACCGATCATGGTATTCAGGATGATGATGGGCATGAAGGACAGATCCTTCCATTGACCGACCATGATCAGGATGACGGCCAGGATCGTAAAGATCAGGTTGAAATAGGTAAAAACATTTTCTGCGATGATCGAACCCACGGATTTGGAGGAGGGGTTCACCGGAAGATTGGCATAGCCACTTTCCACACGCTCCCGGACCTGCTCGGAAGTAAGGCCCTTTTCGGGAGAGGCTTCCACCCGCGTGATCTCTTTCCGTTCAACTGGTTTTTTCATATGTACTCCTCGATGGCAATGATAGAATGAAAAATCCGGGATCTGCGGCACTGCTGAGTATTGCGTTCTCTGTGCGGGGCTAATCCCTTGCTTTGTATGAGATAATGCATATCATATCATATTTCATCAGATACCCGCAACTTTTTATTTGCTTTTCTATTTTAATGTGTTATAATGAGCCGTATGTGTGCCCCGAAGGACGGGGCCTGTATCTATGAGAGGAGAATACTATGGAACGGATCAAGACTCTGACAACAACAACTTACCAGGAAACACAGGAGAAGGGTGGCTGCGGTGAGTGCCAGACCTCCTGCCAGTCCGCATGCAAGACCTCCTGCACAGTAGGAAATCAGAGCTGCGAGAATCAGTAAGAATAAAATCAGAAAGAGCCATTTCCGGGAGAAGAGGACCGGCCCGAAGGGTAGTCCTCTCCTTTTGGGTGCTTCTTTTGGAATCGTTGAGGACATATGAGTCAGGTACATCAATTTAAGAATAACGGATATAACATCGTGCTGGATGTCTGCAGCGGTTCCGTGCATGTGGTGGATGATCTTGTCTATGATCTGATCGCCCTCTATGAGAAGGGATCAGAGGAAGAGACAGTGCGAACTCTTGCGGAGAAATATCCGAAGGAGAGTGAGGAAGGAATCCGGGAAGCCTATGCCGCAGTAAAGGATCTGGTGGCGAAGGGACAGCTCTTCACCGAGGATAAATACCGGGACGCGGTGATCGACTTCAAGAAAAGAAAGACGGTGGTGAAGGCCCTCTGCCTGAATGTTTCCCATGATTGCAATCTGGCGTGCAAATACTGTTTTGCGGGACAGGGTGAGTATCACGGGGACAGGGCACTGATGTCTCTTGAAGTGGGAAAGGCTGCGCTGGATTTCCTGATCGCACATTCCGGAAACCGCCGGAATCTGGAGGTGGACTTCTTCGGCGGAGAGCCGTTGATGAATTTCGATGTGGTGAAGCAGCTGGTGGCCTACGGGCGGCAGCGGGAGAAGGAAACGGGAAAGAATTTCCGCTTTACTCTGACCACAAACGGAATCCTTCTGAATGACGATGTGATCGAATTCGCCAATCGTGAACTGAAGAATGTTGTGCTTTCCATCGACGGAAGACGCGAGGTAAATGATGCCATGCGTCCCACGCGGAACGGAAAGGGAAGCTACGACGTGATCCTTCCGAAATACAAGGATTTTCAGAAGAAACGGAAGGGCGAGTATTACATAAGGGGAACCTTTACGCGTCATAATCTGGACTTTGCGGAGGACGTGAAAGCACTGATCCATGAAGGCTTTGACGTGATATCGATGGAACCGGTGGTTGCTCCGGCAGAGGAGGATTACGCCATCCGGGAGGAGGATATCCCGAAGCTCTGCGAACAGTACGACATTCTGGCAAAGACACTGGTTGAGGAAGCGCAGAAGGGGCATCCGGTGACCTTCTTCCATTTCATGATCGACCTTACAGGCGGGCCCTGCGTATACAAGCGTCTGTCCGGCTGCGGATCCGGTACGGAGTATCTCGCCGTAACGCCCTGGGGAGACCTGTATCCCTGCCATCAGTTTGTAGGAAATGAGGCATTTCTGCTGGGCGATGTGTGGAAGGGGATCGAAAAGGAAGAGATCGTTGAGGATTTCAAATGCAGCAACGTTTATGCCCGGGAGAAGTGCAAGAACTGTTTTGCCCGATTCTACTGCAGCGGCGGTTGTGCGGCAAATGCCCATGCCTTCCACGGCAATATCCTGGATACCTATGATATCGGATGTGAGCTGGAAAGAAAAAGGGTTGAATGTGCATTGATGATGAAGGCTGCTTTGGCGGAACGAAATCCTTCCTCAGGAGCTCCGGACCCGGAGGATTGCCAGGAAGACTGTGACAGACCCTGTGAGGACTGAACGAGATAGAAACAAGTAGTGTTAAGGAGTGGAACCATGAAGAAAGCAAAAAGAAATGCGGTGCTGACCCTGATCATCTTCGTGCTGTTGGTGGCAGGTGCGGTGTATACCATCCTTTTCGGACTGGGCGCTGAAAATGCAGGCCGTGCAGAGGACATCATCCTTGGTCTTGACTTAAGGGGTGGTGTCAGTGTAACCTACGAGATCGTCGAAAGTGATGCTACGGATGCAGCGATTGCCGCAACGCAGGATAAGCTGCAGCGAAGAGTGGATAACTACAGTACCGACGGTGAGGTCTACAAGGAAGGCAGCAACCGTCTGACCGTAGAGATTCCCGTGGACACCAGTAAGTATGATCCCAACAAGATCCTGGATGAGATGGGACGTCCCGGAACACTGGAGTTCATGGATACCACAAACTATGAGCTTTTTGCCGCAGGAAAAGAATACACGGCAGCTCTGACCGGATCTGATGTTCAGGAAGCTACCGGCGGAATCCGTGAGGATCAGACCACAGGCAAGAAGGAAAATGTGGTATCCCTTCAGTTTACCGAGGAGGGCGCCAAGAAGTTCGCGGACGTAACCTCCGCCAATGTCGGCAAGCCGGTTTATATCGTTTATGACGGTGTGGTAGCCAGTGCTCCGACGGTTAATGAAGCAATCACAGGCGGAAGTGCCGAGATCAACAATATCAGCACCTATGAGGAGGCAGAATCTCTGGCCAGCACCATCAAAATCGGTGCTCTTCCCCTGACTCTTCGGGAACTGCGTTCTCAGGTAGTCGGTGCAAAGCTGGGTAGTGATGCGGTACGTACCTCCCTTCTGGCAGGTGCGATCGGTCTCGGAATCGTCTTCCTGATCATGATCATTGTATTCCGTTTCCCCGGATTCATTGCATCCATTGCACTTTCTGTTTATGTCATTCTTGAACTTTTCTTCCTGCAGAGTCTGGGCATTTCCCTGACGCTGCCCGGTATTGCAGGTATCATCCTGTCCATAGGTATGGCCGTGGATGCGAATGTCATCATTTTCACCCGTATCAAGGAAGAGATTGCTGACGGAAAGACAGTGAAGACTGCGATCAAGAACGGTTTCTCCAAGGCCTTCTCCGCAATCTTCGATGGAAATATCACCACAATTATCGCAGGTGTCGTTCTTCTCTGGATGGGCTCCGGTTCGGTTAAGGGCTTTGCCAAGACCCTTATTCTTGGTATCGTTCTCTCCATGTTCACGGCATTGGTAGTTACCCGTCTGCTCCTGAATGCATTTGCAAATCTGGGCGTGACGAATAAGAAGCTTTACGGTGAGGCAAAGCACAGAAAGGTTGTAAAGTTCTCCAGAGCATTCCGGATCACGGCTACGATCTCCATTCTGACCATCCTGACCGGTATCGCATTCCTCTTCATCAATAAGGGAATCAACGGACGTGGCGATACACTGAATTACAGCCTTGAGTTCAGCGGCGGTACTTCTACAACAGTAACCTTTGATAAGGAATACACTCTGGCAGAGGCAGAGAGTGAGATCGCTCCTCTCATTGCCGAGGCGGCAGAGGTTCAGGTGGGTACGATCCAGATTCAGATCGTAGATAACACCAACCAGATCATATTCAAGACCTCAGAGCTGGATGAGGCAAAGCGTACAGCTGTTGCCAATAAGCTGGAAGAAAAGTTCGGACTGTCGGATGACAAGATCGATTCCCAGAATATCAGCAGTACCATTTCCAGTGAAATGCAGAGAGATGCCATCATTGCTGTTATTGTGGCTTCCATCCTCATGCTGATCTATATCGCACTCCGGTTCTCGGATGTACGTTTCGGTGCGGCAGCCGTGATCGCGCTGATCCACGATGTCATGGTTGTGTTCATGGTTTATTCCGTGGCCTACCTGTCCGTGGGTGGTACCTTCATCGCATGTATGCTGACCATTGTAGGTTACTCCATCAATGCGACCATCATTATCTTTGACCGGATCCGTGAGAATCTGAAGATCATGAAGACGGATTATGATACCATTGTGGATACCAGTATCTCTCAGACACTGACAAGAAATATCTACTCCACGCTGACCACGTTCTCGACGATCCTGATGCTTTACATCCTCGGTGTTGCTTCGCTGAAGGAGTTCACGCTGACACTGATCGCCGGACTGCTCTGCGGTCTGTATTCTTCCGTCTTCATCACCGGTCCGTTGTGGCTCTTTATGAAGAAGCATATCGGAAAAAAGAAAGCAGTCGAAAAGGATACGAAACAAACGGCAAAGGCCTAATCTTTCGGAAAGCCACAGGAACAGCCTGTGGCTTTCCTCTTTAGGAGAGAAAATGGTAAGAGAAGTTGAATGGTATATGCATGCGATCCGTGCGGATTTCCGGGAGATCGGTGAAAGACTGGGGATCGATCCGGTCATGGCACGGATACTGGTAAACCGGGGGCAGGATACGCCGGAAAAGCAGGAACGGTATCTGTATGGGACTTTGGGAGATATCCCATCTCCTTCGCTGCTGAAAAACTGTGATCAGGCTGCGGAGCTTCTGGCAGAGAAGATCCGTGGAGGAAGGCATATCCGGATCATTTCCGATTATGATGTGGACGGGGTTACCTCCTGCTGTGTGCTGATCAAAGCGCTGAACCGTCTGGGCGCAGTGGTGTCCTATGATATTCCGGACAGGATACGTGACGGTTACGGAATGAATGTCCGCATGGTGGAGGAAGCGGCCCGTGACGGAGTGGACACGCTTCTTACCGCGGATAACGGAACAGCGGCCTTTGAGGCGGTCAGCAGAGCAAAGGAACTGGGGCTTACGGTGATCGTGACGGATCATCATCAGGTGCAGGAACGCCTTCCCGAGGCTGATCTGCTGATCAATCCCTGGCAGCCCGGCTGCCCATATCCCTTCAAGGAGATCTGTGGGGTCGAGGTGGCATATAAGCTTATGCAGGTGCTCTCGGATAAAATGGAGCATCCTCTTCCGCAGGGAGAATATCTGGAGTTTGTGGCGCTGGGTACAGTCTGCGATGTCATGCCCATTCAGGAGGAAAACCGCATCATTGTGAGAGAGGGCATGCGCCGGATGCCGGATACCGAAAATACAGGACTCCGGGCATTGCTATCCGTGAACGGACTGCTGGATGGAAAGAGGATCGCAGTCTATCATCTGGGCTTCATTCTGGGACCGGCTATCAATTCCGAGGGTCGGCTTTCTTCCGCAAAGGAAGCCATGCGCCTTTTCCTGACAGAGGATCCGGCAGAAGCAGACCGGATGGCGGAGCAAATGAGGGAACTGAACGAAAGCAGGAAGGCGGCTACCACAGACGGCTTTGACTGGGCGGTAGGGTATCTGGAGGAAGCCGGTTTTGTGGAGGATCATGTGATCGTGCTCTGCATTCCCGACCTGCATGAATCACTGGCCGGTATCGTGGCGGGAAAGCTGAAGGAGCGGTATTATCGTCCGACCATCGTATTCACGGCATCGGAGGAAGATCCACAGCTGCTGAAGGGATCGGGCCGTTCAATCCCGGATTATGACATGTTTGAAGCCCTTTCCCGGGTGAAGGATCATATCGTCCGCTTCGGAGGCCATAAAATGGCGGCGGGTCTGACGATTCGGGAGACCGAGCTTGAGGAATTCCGCAGGATACTGAATGCAGAGGATGGACTGACGGAGGAACAGCTTGTGGAAAAGGTCTGGTTGGATGTTCCCATGCCTCTTTCCTACGTCACGCTTTCTCTGGCGGAACAGCTGGAACAGCTCGAACCCTTCGGAACGGGAAATGAGAAACCCCTCTTTGCCGAGAAGGGACTTCTTCTCCGTGGGCTGCGAAAACTGGGGAAAAACGGCACAACACTGCGCCTCCAGGTGGAGGATGCAAGTAAATTTCGCTCGGAACTGCTGCTTTTTCAGGGAGAAGAGCTTCTGAATGACATAAAAATGTGGTCTGAACAGGAAGATTGTGATAAAATGGAGGTTGGGTTTTTCAAAAAACCCGTATATCTGGATGTGATGTATGAGGTCTCGGTAAATGAATTCCGGGGTGACAGGAGTGTACAGTGCAGGCTTGTTCATTATCGGAGAACGGCCGGATGAGGAGAGAGGAGCAAAGCTGTGAAGAAATTGGAGGATTACGTAGTCAGTATTCCGGATTTCCCCAAGGAGGGTATTATTTTCCGGGATGTGACGGGTGTTCTGGAGAGCCCGGAGGGTTTTCACACAGCCGTCGATGCCTTCCAGGAGAAGCTGCAGGGAGTTGATTTTGATCTGATCGCGGGAATCGAGGCAAGGGGTTTTTTCTTTGCTGCACCGATAGCCTACGCAATGGGAAAGGGTGTTGTTGCTATCCGTAAGAAAGGAAAGCTTCCCCGGGAGACATGGGAAGTTGATTATGATCTGGAATACGGGACTGCCGCGATTGAGATGCATCGGGATGCGGTATCGGAGGGACAGAAGGTGGTTCTGGTGGATGATCTCCTGGCAACAGGTGGTTCTCTCGGTGCGGCCATCAGCCTGATCGAGAAGGCTGGCGGCAAGGTAGTCAAGATTATCACATTGATCGAGCTGAAAGACCTGAAGGGAAGGGAAAACCTCCGGGGCTATGATTATGACAGCATTCTCTCCTATAGCGGAGAGTAAGAGTATTTCGATAAAGGATGCGGCTGTGAACGATAAGCCGCGCAGGCCGAAGTCCGGGCTGTACCGGAGATAAGGCTGTGTATCGACGCTGGCAGCGGACTGCGATGAGTAGAGACAGATACAGAATTCAGACAAAAAAGGGTGAGGATTCATGCCGGACGAGAAGATCAAGATAGAAAAAACAGAAGAGAAGGACGTGCTGGCCACCCCTGCGGATTTTACTCCGCCGGAAGTGCTTTATGAGGAACTGATCCGAAAGATCAGAGCGTATCATCCGTCGGATGATTTTTCCATGATCGAAAAGGCCTATCACGTAGCCGATGCGGCACATGAGGGACAGAAGAGAAAATCGGGAGAGCCTTACATAATTCATCCGATCTGTGTAGCGATCATTCTGGCTGAACTGGAGATGGATAAAGAGACCATAGTAGCGGGCCTTCTCCATGATGTGGTGGAGGATACGGCCATGACCAAGGAGGAAGTGGCGAAGGAGTTCTCTGCGGAAATCGCGCTTCTGGTGGATGGCGTTACCAAGCTGACCCAGTTGAATCTGTCTCAGGATAAAATCGAGATCCAGGCGGAGAATCTCCGCAAGATGTTCCTGGCCATGGCAAATGATATCCGGGTGATCATCATCAAGCTGGCGGACCGCCTGCATAATCTCCGCACGCTGCAGTATCAGTCACCGGTGAAGCAGATCGAGAAATCCAGGGAGACCATGGATATCTATGCACCGCTGGCTCACAGGCTCGGTATCTCCAAGATCAAGATCGAACTCGACGACCTCTGCATGCAGTATCTTTACCCGGATGTGTACCGTGAGCTGAAACAGAAGATCGATGAAAACCTGACGGAACGGGAGGATTTCATTCATCAGACGGTAGCGGAGGTGCGGGAGTATATCCGTGAGGCAGGGATCGAAGCGGAGATCGACGGCCGTGTAAAACACATTTTCAGTATCTATAAGAAAATGAAGACCCAGAACAAGACACTGGATCAGATATATGACGTATTCGCTCTCCGGATTAAGGTGGAGACTGTGCGGGACTGCTATGCCGCACTGGGGATCATTCATGAGAAGTACAAGCCCATTCCCGGACGTTTCAAGGATTATATCGCCATGCCGAAGGCAAATATGTATCAGTCGCTGCATACGACGCTGATCGGCAGCGGGGGACGGCCCTTCGAGATCCAGATCCGCACCTATGACATGCACCGTACCGCAGAATACGGTATCGCGGCACACTGGAAATACAAAGAAGGAAGCACAAAGAATGTCAGCCGGGAGGAGGAGAAGCTGAACTGGCTTCGGGAGATCCTGGAATGGCAGAATGAGACCAAGGATAATAAGGAATTCATGAACGTGGTGAAGACGGATCTGGATATCTTCCAGGATCAGGTCTATGTCTTTACTCCGGCAGGCGATGTAAAAACACTGCCGAAGGGGTCCACGACCATTGATTTTGCCTATCTGATCCATACCACGCTGGGGAATACCATGGTGGGGGCACGGATCAACGGGACCATGGTACCGATCGAGACGAAGCTTCACAGTGGTGACCGGGTGGAAATCATTACATCGGGCAATTCCAAGGGACCGAGTCTGGACTGGCTGAATGTGGTCAAGAGCTCTCAGGCCCGGACCAAGATCAACCAATGGTTCAGACAGGAGCATAAGGCAGATAATATCCTGAAGGGAAAGGCGTCCATCGAGAATTACTGCAAGACAAAGGGAATCCCTCTTTCGGAGCTTCTGGTTCCCGAACTGATGACTCCGACCTTAAAGAAATACAATTTCCCGGACTGGGATAACCTGATGGCAGCCGTGGGACACGGCGGTATCAAGGAAGGCCAGATCGTCAACCGCCTCGTGGAGGAGAAAAACCGGCTGGAGAACAAGAATAAGTCGGACGAAGAGGTAGTATCCGAGATCAGGAGAGGACACCACATTTTCGAGATCCCCAAGGGCGGGATCAAGGTGCAGGGCATTCACGATGTTGCGGTGCGTTTCTCCAAATGCTGCTCGCCGGTTCCCGGGGATGAGATCGTGGGTTTCATCACCCGCGGCCGAGGGGTATCCATTCACCGGACAGATTGTGTCAATGTCCTTTGTATGGATGAGACGGACCGTACACGGCTGATCGATGCCGAGTGGGCCGAGGGCGCGGATACCGCACCGGAATCCGAATATGTTACGGAGATCAATATCTACGCCGGCGGACGGCAGGGTGTTGTTTACGACATTTCCAAAATCTTCAATGAGTCGGAGGTGGCCATTAAGGGAATGACCGTGCGCACCTCCAAGCAGGGGAAGATCACGATCTCCATGCAGTTTGGCGTGCATTCGAAGGATCAGCTGACCCACCTCATGGCGAAGATTCGGAATGTGGAAGGAATCATTGATATCGAGCGGACCACAGGGTAGGAGATCCTTCACCCCTGCGGGGTTCAGGATGACAAGGAAAAGTCGGGATGACAAGGAAAAGTCAGGATGACAAGGAAAAGTCAGGATGACTGAGAAATGTCATTTTGAGCCAAAGGCGAAGAATCTGTTTCGCGGATGCAGGGCTTTATCTGGTTGACATAAGAACAGGAGAAATAGGAATGAGCGAACTGAACATCATTTCTGCGGTTCTGGGACCGGTTTCCACGAACTGCTATACACTTGCCAATGTGCAGACCAAGGATGCGGTGATCATCGATCCGGCGGACAGTGGAAAACACCTGGTAGCCATGATCGAGGATCAGGTCCTGATTCCCCGTGCGTTCCTTCTGACACACGGGCATTTTGATCACTGCATGGGAGTTCCCGAGCTGAAGGAGGCATATCCTGATGTGCCCGTGATCATCGGGGAGAAGGATGCGGCCTACCTGGAAAACCCGGAGCTGAATCTGGCAGGCCTCTTTATCGATTCGGACTTCACTCTGAAGGCTGACCGGACGGTAAAGGACGGAGAAATCCTGGAATTCATGGGAACGAAGATCCAATGCATCGAGGTACCCGGTCATACTCCCGGCGGGATGTGCTATTATTTCCCGGAACAGAATCTGCTCTTTGACGGGGATACTCTGTTCGCAGGGAGTATCGGTCGGACGGATTTTCCCGGTGGAAGCCATGATGCGCTGATCAGCGGCATCGAGAAGAAGCTGTTCACCTTGCCGGAGGAGACGCTGGTCTTTCCGGGACATGACAGGGCGACAACCATAAAAAAGGAAATTGCCGTAAATATGTATTTTTAAGCAGTATATCTCCATAAAGCCCGAAAGGAGCTGTCAATGGCCTATCAGCTGAATGAAGAACAACTGAAGGATGCGATTTCCGGTGGGAAGTCAGTGGTGGAAGCGGATAACGGCTGGATGGAACGGTCGGATAACGGCTATGGCGACAGATATCGCGCGCTGATGCCGAAGCTGGAATTCGTGCGCAGCCGATACCGGGACCAAATGGCTTATTTTCCACGAAAGAAGGAGGAACTCAAGAGGGAACATAAGAGAAAACTGATCCATATGATCCTTGCTCTTGTCCTGCCGCTGATCCTGTACGGATTCACACATTTTGTCCTGCAGCCGCTGGCGGAAAAGGTCGGTTTCTTCAGTATGCTGTATTATTTTTTCCTGTATATCCTTATACCTGTTCTTGCGGTCGCCTGTTTCTTCTATTTCCTGCCCGTGACGGCCAGGGATTACTTTAACTGTCTGTACCGGGTCCGGAAGCTGAGCTGGGAGTCAAATGTGATCTATGGAGAAGATTTCTGGGAGAGCATAACCCGTGATGTAGAAGATGGAAAAAGGAAGAATATTACCTTTCAGGAGGAGGAACAGTTTCTCCGGTCCATTCTCGGCTATTACGATCGGTTTTTAAAAAAGGCGGAGGCTGAGGATTGGGAACACCTGGGAAGGCGTGAGGACGGTGTGATCGATCTGTCAGTAGAATATACACCGGATCAGCAGAGGGTGATCGACACCATGGAACGTCTCAGCAGGCATGTGGATGTTCAGGCGAGGATCGGTGATGAACGAAAGGAATCCGGTCCGATGACACTGATCATCGGAGCCGGAATCATGATGGCCATAGTGATCGTACTGATCATACAAGGCTGATGCGGGATCGGAGCTGCAATACCGAAGGCTGATACTGTATCCGGATGCCTTGGAATGCGGTCGGGCAAGCTGGGAATGGTATTACTCCGTAATCTGCGGAGCGGTTAGGAGGCTGGATCATGATTCTTCTTGTGGAAAATGACACAAGTTATACCAATGACCTGCGAGCCATGCTGCAGGCTTTTTTCTCCGGGGAGAAGATCACCGGAGTCCAGCCGGCTCAGGTGGCGGATTATGATAAGGAGCTTTTTAAGGAGTTCCGTTTTCTTTTTACTGCCCTTTTCATGGAGAAGCATTCCAAGCTCCGCCTGGAGGAGAACGGAAAGGTGGTATTTACTGCCTATATCAACGGAGATTATACCGACAAGACTCATTTCCGGAATAAGCTGAAGCTGGCTTCCTACCGCCTTCTTTCGGAATATACGGGACGGGAGCTGCCATGGGGAAGTCTGACCGGGATGCGTCCCACGAAGATTGCCACGAAAGCTTTGAATGACGGCCTGATGCGGGATGAGATCATCGATGGTTATATGGATGTCTATATGACATCTGAGGAAAAGGCCTCGCTGGCCGTGGACGTGGCGGAGCGGGAACGGGAGATTCTTTCATCTGTGGATCCCTGGACGGATTACTGTCTTTATATCGGAATCCCCTTTTGTCCCACCCGTTGTCTGTACTGCTCATTTACCTCTTATCCCATTGAAATGTATCGCACCTCCGTCAGCGATTACCTGGATTGTCTGATCCGGGAGCTGCAGATCATTTCCTACATTAACCGGAAGAGGAGACTGATATCGATCTATATCGGAGGAGGAACGCCCACATCTCTGGATGCGGGTTTTCTGGAGGAACTGCTTTCTGCTGTGGACGGGAATTTCGACCTGTCCCATCTCAGGGAATATACGGTAGAGGCCGGCCGCCCGGACAGCCTGGACCGGGATAAGCTGAAGGTTCTGGAAAAGCATCATGTGAGCCGGATCAGCGTGAATCCGCAGACCATGAGGGACAGTACCCTGCGCCTGATCGGACGGGCGCATACCTCGGATGATACCATGCGGGCCTTTCGGATGGCCCGGGAAATGGGCGATTATCACATCAATATGGACATTATCGCAGGTCTGCCGGGAGAAACGGCGGATGATATGCGGTATACTCTGGGGGTGATCGAGAAGCTGCAGCCTGACAGCCTGACGGTACACTCCCTCGCAGTGAAACGGGCGTCGGAACTAAGGAATCAGCCGGAACTGATCAAGGCTACTCCGCAAAAAGATATGGACCGCATGCTCCGGCTGGCGGATGCTTCGGCCCGGAAGATGGGGCTTACACCTTATTACCTGTATCGGCAGAAGAACATTTCCGGGAATCTGGAAAATGTGGGTTACGCGAAAAAGCCCTGTCTGTATAATGTCCTGATCATAGAGGAAAAGCTGGATATCTTTGCCGCCGGGGCAGGATCCGTAACCCGTGTGCTCCGGATGGATCCGGAAACAAGGGAAACCACGGGAATCGACCGCGCGGAGGATGTCCGGAATGTGGATCAGTACATGCAGCGGATCGAGGATATGATCGAGCGTAAACGCACCGCCGTGGAGCGCGAGATGAGATTCTGAATGGAAGACAAGAGAGAGGAACAAACTATGGCTATGAAGAAAAAACCGGTGACCGGCATGAAGGATATCCTTCCCAGAGAGATGGAGATCCGGGACTACTGTATTGCGAAGATCAAGGAGACATACCGTAAATTTGGCTTTACTCCCATTGAGACACCTGCTGTGGAGCATATCGAGAACCTTTCCTCCAAACAGGGCGGCGAGAATGAGAAGCTGATCTTCAAGATCCTGAAGCGCGGTGAGAAGCTGCAGCTGGAGACCGCAAAGGAAGAAGCCGATCTGGTGGACGGCGGGCTGCGTTACGATCTGACGGTTCCTCTCTGCCGCTTTTATTCGAATAATGCAAATGAACTGCCCGGGCCCTTTAAGGCACTGCAGATGGGCTCTGTCTGGAGAGCGGATCGTCCTCAGAGAGGCAGATACCGTCAGTTTATGCAATGTGATATCGACATTTTGGGTGAGCCCTCCAATATCGCTGAGATTGAGCTCATACTGGCGACTACCACGCTGCTGGGCAAGCTTTCTTTTAAGAATTTCACCATACGCATCAACGACCGGCGGATCCTGAAGGCCATGGCGGCCTGGTCCGGTTTTGCGGAAGAGGACTATGACGCGGTATTCATTGCACTCGATAAGATGGACAAGATCGGCCTCGACGGAGTCCGTGAGGAGCTTCTTTCGGCAGGCCATCCGGCAGAGTCTGTGGAGAAATATCTGCAGCTCTTTGGCGGAAATGCAGGCGATACGGCGGCGATCCGGACACTGGCTGAGAAGATTGGGGATTTCCTCCCTGCTGAGGTTGTGGATGGACTCGTGGGTATCATTGATAGCGTGGAGAGTGCAAAAACGGCTGATTTCCGTATGTTCTTTGATCCCACACTGGTAAGGGGCATGTCCTACTATACAGGGCCTATTTTTGAAATTTCCATGGATGAATACGGTGGATCCGTGGGCGGCGGCGGACGATATGATGAGATGATCGGACGCTTCACGGGCCAGAATACCCCGGCGTGCGGTTTTTCCATTGGCTTTGAGCGGATCATCATGCTGCTGCTGGAGCAGGATTTTCAGATCCCCGGAACCGCGGGAAAGACGGCGTACCTTGTGGAAAAGGGAACGCCCGCCGAGAAGCTTGGCCGGATCATCCGCAAGGCGGGGGAGAAGAGAGAAGCCGGTGAAACGGTGAATATCGTTATGATGAAGAAGAATAAAAAGTTCCAGAAGGACCAGCTGACGCAGGAAGGCTACGACAGTATTGTGGAATTCTTTGCGGATAAAGAAGTAGAGTAACCGCGTTGTCATTCTGTACGAAGTGAGAAATCCTGTCAGGAGATAAGAATGGAAATTGTATTGATTATCCTTTTCATACTGCTCGGTACGGTACTCGGGGGGCTGCAGGCCATCGGAAACCGTCGCTGGGACGCCTATATCCGCGCCAGAGAAGACTATGACGAAGACGTGGACGGCAAGATGACGAAGAAGGAAAAGGAAGCCTTCGAGGCCCGCAAGGAAGCAGAGGCGAAGCTGATCCGGATGCCGGTTAAGGACATTCTGAAGGAACGCCCCGGCCGTTTTGCAGCCTGCCTTTTTCTCGGCGCCGCCGGTTCCACAGCTCTTTTTCTCTTCTATGGTGTGAATGCCGCAACCTGGACGTTGCTGGCCTTTTTCACTGTTATGATCCTCATCGCCATGATCGACCTGGATACCATGGAGATCCCCTTCTCCCTGAATCTAGTCATTCTCGGGCTGGGACTGCTTTCCCTTCTCACATTTCAGTGGACGGAGCCTTTTTCCGAGATTACGATCGTGAATCGTATCGTGGGTATGCTGGTCATTGCGGGTCCCATGCTGATCCTGGATCTTATCATCCCCGGCGCATTCGGCGGAGGAGATATCAAAATGATGTTTGCAGCGGGTTTTCTGCTGGGATGGAAGATCATCGTCTGCGGCTTCTTCTTCGGAGCGGTGATCGGAGGAGTGGTTGGCGTGACCGTTATGATCTGCCGAAAGAAGGGAAGAAAGGAGCATATTCCCTTTGGCCCGTCACTCTGCGCCGGCATGGCAATCGCCGTCTTTGCCGGAACACAAATGATTGACTGGTATATTGAAATTCTGAAGCGGGCAATGGGAAAAGGATAAGGGGAATCTGCATTGTTTTCCCTTTTGCGATGTGGTAGACTTAACGTGTTATATGAAAACGACTGAGGCAGATTGAATGACATCGGGAGGAACTTCATGAAACAGATCGTTTACATAGATATAGACGGAAATGAAGGAGAGGATTTTCTCCGTAATACGCTGGAGGATACCTATGAGCTCCTGAGACTGGAGAATGCGGAAGAGGTGATCTCTTATCTGGATGAGAATTCCGTAAAGGTGGATGCACTGATCATCGGCCATCCGTCCCGGGTGCCAGAGGTGGAGAAGCTTCTGCGTTTTGTACAGAATTCCAATTCCGTGATCTTTGCCATACCGGTTCTGGTTTTCACGGATGAAGAAAGCACGGATCTGGATGAGCTTTTCCTGGAGGATCCGGTGGTGGACATTTTCCGGATCGGCCAGTCTCCCGTGATCGTGAAGAACCGGATCAAACGTGCCACGCAGTTCCTGACCTCCGTATCATTTGCGGAATGTGCCCGGATGCTGCAGGTGCTTCCGTCCCTCATTTATCTGAAGGATGCCCGAGGGCGGTATGTCTTCTGCTCCCAGTACTGGCATCACCTGGATCATTATGATGATCCCGAATGGACCATCGTGGGGAAGACGGATCTGGAGATCCGGAAGGATACCGAGAATGCCAAAAAGGCGCTGGAATCGGATCTGCAGATCATAAAGACCGGTGTCGGAACCTCCTACGTGATCGAGGAAAATGAAGACGGCAAGCAGGAATTCCTGCAGCTCATCAAGGAGCCTCTGAAATACGAGGACGGACGGGTGCGGGGCATCATCGCGCTGATCAACGATGTGACGGAGCAGGAGCTCCTGAAGCGTAAGCTGGAGAAGCTTTCCTTCACGGACGAGCTGACGGGTCTTCACAACCGGGCCTATATGGATGTCTATATGCGGACCTTTAACAGCTCCAGCTATCCTGTTACCATCATGTCGGCGGACTGTGATCATCTGAAGAGCATAAATGATCAGTATGGTCATATGGTGGGAGATGAGTATATCCGCATGTCTGTTACACTGATGCGGTCAATCCTTCCCACCCGCAGTGAGATCTGCCGGACGGGCGGGGATGAATTCCTGATCTTCATACCGAAGACGGATGAAGAAAAGGCGACATATTATCTGGAGAAGCTGGAGGAGATGCAGGAGATCTTCCGGATCCAGGATCAGAAGCTGAGCGTGTCCTTTGGATTCGCTACGATTAATGAGCCGGGAGAACCCTTTGATAAGGCAATCGAGCGCTCGGATGCAAAGATGTATTGTAGAAAGCAGATGCGCCGCGCGGCGCGGGAAGAGCAGGAAAGGGGATAAAAGATGGAATACGTATGGCAGGACAAAAAAAGATGGTGTTTCTTCGGGCTTCCGTGGACATTTACCAAATACTCCATGACGGAGGAAAAATTCCTGATCGATTCGGGATTTCTGAAGAAAAAACAGGAGGAGATCCGGCTTTACAGAATACTGGATCTGTCGCTTTCCCGCGGGCTGGGACAGCGCATATTCGGTCTCGGAACCATCACCTGTAATACGGCGGATAAGACCTCTCCGATCCTGGTGATCAAGAATATCAAGCATGCGGAGGATGTGAAGGAACAGATCTCCGATCTTGTGGAAAGGGAAAGAGACAGGAAGAGAGTATCCTCCCGGGAATTCATGGTGGGCCATGATATGGGAGAAGAAGATGACGACATGGATTATAACTAAAAAGATGATCATTTCGGACCTATCAAAGATAACCCCATTTTCGGGACAGGAAGGAGACAGGAAAAGCTATGGCAGAGTCAATGAAGGGACTGAAGCGGTCCCACAGATGCGCAGAGCTTTCAAAGGCGAATGTAAATGAGAAGGTCACAGTCATGGGCTGGGTGCAGAAGAGCCGGAACAAGGGCGGTATTGTCTTTACGGATCTCAGGGACCGGTCAGGTGTGCTCCAGATCATTTTTGAAGAAAAATCAGTGGGTGAGGAGCTTTTCGAAAAGGCCGGAAGACTGCGGAGCGAATTCGTTATCGCCGTAACCGGTACCGTTGCGGAAAGAGCCGGCGGCGTGAATCCGAATATGGCAACAGGGGAGATCGAGCTGATCGCAGATTCTCTCCGGGTTTTGGCCGAAGCGGAAACACCTCCCTTCCCGGTTGAGGAGAACAGCAAGACGAAGGAAGATATTCGCCTGAAATACCGTTTCCTGGATCTTCGTCGTCCGGACATCCAAAGAAATATCATGCTGCGGAGCAAGGTTACCACCACGGTCCGTGCTTTTATGGCGGAGGAAGGCTTCCTGGAGATTGAGACGCCGATCCTCTGCAAGTCCACACCGGAGGGCGCCCGGGACTATCTGGTTCCCAGCCGCATCCATCCCGGTAATTTCTATGCATTGCCCCAGTCTCCTCAGCTGTTCAAGCAGCTTCTGATGTGCTCGGGCTATGATCGCTATTTCCAGATTGCCAAATGCTTCCGCGATGAGGATCTTCGGGCTGACCGTCAGCCGGAATTCACCCAGATCGACATGGAGCTTTCCTTCGTGGATGTGGATGATGTGATCGATGTCAATGAGCGTCTGCTTCAGAGGATGTTCAAGGAAGCAATCGGCGTGGATGTTCAGCTCCCCATTCAGCGCATGACCTGGAACGAAGCCATGGAACGTTATGGCTCCGATAAGCCGGATCTTCGTTTCGGCATGGAGCTGATCGACATTTCCGATGTCGTTAAGGACTGTGAATTTGTTGTCTTCTCCGGAGCCATTTCCGGCGGAGGAACCGTGCGCGCCATCAATGTTCCCGGAATGGGCGGTATGCCCAGGAAGAAGCTGGATGCCCTGACCGAGTTCGTTAAGGGATACGGAATGAAAGGCCTGGCTTACATTTCCATACCCGAAGAGGGAGAGGAGAAATGCAGCTTCGCAAAGTTCATGAAGCCTGAAGAACTGGAGGCTATCAAGGCAAAGACAGAAGCAAAGGCAGGAGACCTCATCCTGATTCTGGCGGATGCCAAAAAGAAGCTGGTACTGGACACTCTGGGTGCGTTGCGCTGCCATATGGCGGAGGAAATGGGCCTTTGCGATAAAGATACCTATCGTTTTGTCTGGATCACGGAATTCCCGCTTCTCGAGTGGAGCGAGGAAGAAAACCGTTTTGTTGCCATGCATCATCCCTTTACCATGCCCATGGAGGAGGATCTCGACAAGCTGGATTCCGACCCCGGTGCAGTACGCGCAAAGGCATATGATATCGTCCTGAACGGCGTGGAGATCGGCGGCGGCTCCGTCCGTATCCACCAGAATGATATTCAGGAGAAAATGTTCGAGGTCATCGGCCTTACGAAGGAAAGTGCGGAGGACAAATTCGGTTTTCTGCTCACCGCCTTCAAATACGGCGTTCCGCCCCATGCAGGGCTTGCCTACGGACTGGATCGCCTGCTCATGCTGATGTGCAAGAGTGACACCATCCGCGATGTCATGGCCTTCCCGAAGGTAAAGGACGCATCCGACCTGATGACTGAAGCTCCGAATGTTGTGGATCCCGTCCAGCTGGAGGAACTGGGGATCATGCTGAAGAAGACGGAGGAAGAGGAATAAGGACTCCTTCTGTCGGGAATGAAGTTTTGGATAAGCAACGATTCAATGTCCTGTAAATGAATTAAAAAACATCGTTAATGTGATTTTCAGTTGACGATTCTAAAAGAAAGCCTCCCATATGTCATCCTGAGCGGGCGCAGCAGCCCGGTGGGCTGCGTTGTGCGCCGAATGACCAGGCGGCAGCGTGAAGCGAAGGAACTTACCGGCTTTATGCGGTACAGATTAGTGTGGGAGGCTTTCATTTTATGAAAATGAGCTGTTTTATTGGAGGTTTCATGAAGACCACATCTGATTCCATGGCCGCAACAAAAAAAGCGCGGCGTCTGATCTGCATTCTGGCATTTGCTATTCCTTTCATAGCCGTACTGATCGGCCTGATCGCAGGTTCCTTTGCTCCTTTTGGAGATAAGGACGTTATGACAGCCGGTGGCATGGAGGATCACCTCACCCGCTTCTATGAATTCTATGATTATGTTCATGGTGAGGAGAGCGTTGCTGCCGGAGAAGATATAACGACGGTCTTCACATACTACGTTTCGGACCCCCTTAACCTTGTTGCTTTGATTTTTCCGCGTTCGGCGGTTCCGGCCGTGCTTGATTTCCTTTATGCGCTGAAAATTGGTCTGGCAGGCCTTTTTATGTCGTTCTTCCTTACCCGGCATAAAGAAAGATCACTGGCGCGTAAGGTAGAGAAGGAAGCTCTTCGTGCCGAGGAACTGGCGGTCCTTGCCGAAAAGCAACGTAAGAAAGAGGAAGCGCGAAAGCTGAAGACCAAGGGACAGAAGGATTTCCGGCTCGGTGGCAGCGAAGAACCGAAATCGAAGGTTGGACGGTTTCTTCAGATCCTGGATTTGCCAGTTCTGGGATTTTCCCTGGCCTTTGCCCTTTCAGCCTGGATGTTCGGACAGGGAATGGATGTAAGCCATCTTTCGGTAGTCGCACTCTTCCCGCTGATCATACTTGCACTCGACAGCCTGCTGGAGGATGGAAAATGGCGGCTGTATGCGGCACTTATGACCGCGTCGGTTTTCTGTAATTTCTACATGACCGGAATCGTCTTCATTTTTACGATTCTGTATTTTGCGGTTCATTCTCACAAAAGCACGGCTCAGGCTTTACGCAGTCTTGTTTTGAAGCTGATTGCGGATATCCTTGCCGCAGGAGCGGGGATGCTGATCATCCTCAACTCGGTCAGCAGCAGTTTCTTCCACAATGAAATATCTCTGTCATTTCCTAAAGGAGCAGTGTCTACCAGCTTCTTTGATATTATCAAGGCAATGATGCCGAACACTGCCCCGTCCAATACCCTTTATTTCGGTTACGGGCTGGATATTTATTGCGGCCTTTTTGCCCTTTTCCTTGTTGTAATCTATCTGTTCAACCCCAATATCTCTCTTCGAAGAAAGCTCAGCCAGACGGGACTTCTGCTTGCTCTTGGCTCGGGCCTTATTCTGGTAACACCGAATTATCTCTTCAACGGTTTCTTTGCATCCCGTGAGAATATGTGTGTATTCGGCTTCCTTTTCGTATTCCAGCTCATTTCCATCGCTTATGAAGCATTTCTTAATCTTGAGCATATCTCCCTTCCCTGTGTACATGTGGGCGGGATTCTGCTCTTTGCAGTCATTATCCTCTCTGTCTTTTTCTGTGACGGCTACGACCAGATGAAGCCCTTCTATGTGGGCCTGGAGCTGCTGCTGGTTTATTATATCCTGATGTGTATGTACCGCAGCAATAACATGACAAAATGGCTTTTTGGTGTGCTGGTTGCGTTGCTTCTGTCTGGGGAGATGGTCTATACCTACATCAACAGCCTCAGACTGTCCGGGAATTTCTCTGCCACTTATGAGGAGACCTTTGCCGGCAGGGTTTATGAAACCAAAAGGGAGCTCCGGAAGGAAAAGCCGGATGCCAAGATTCTGGTATATGGAGAAACCGACTCGGAACCCGTAACCAATGCACTTCTTGGGTATGATTATGTCCTTGCATTCGAGGGTACGGATCCGGTGGACAGTCTGCTGGAAAAAGTTGAAACGAAAAATGGACTGGATATTTATCGAAATCCTTATGCTGTAAAAGGCTTCTTTATGCCGAAGGAGGCGGCGTCCTTCAACTACGATTCACAGTATCCCTTTACAGCTCTTTCGAGCTTTGCCGAAGATCTGACCGGTGTGAAAGGGGTGTATACAAGATCGGAAGGCAGTTTTTCCTTAAATGTATCTCCAGTCTTTGATATCAAAGCGAGAGAAGATGTACGAAGAGGTCTTTACACGTATTCCTATGCTACAGAGGCAGTGGGAGATCTGTACGGGCATATAAATGAAACAGTTCATTTGGGTGAGAAACGAAATAGTGGAAGTGTATCGTACGATCGAGAACTACTGCTCCGTGAAAAGGTAGATCCCAGAGCCCCTTATGAGTTTGCCGTCTTTGATGCAAACGCATACAGGGTGTTTTGTGATAATCTAATTAAGGCGGATCTTGTGCGGGATTCATTGACGTATTATTCGGTAATAGTCAATGTACCGACAGATGGGTATATGGTAGTTCCTCTTCCTTCACGGATAGGATGGTCTGCAGAGGGAACGCTTCTATCCCAAATTAATATTGGAGAGGATCTGTTGGTGCTTGCTGTGTCGGCAGGAGAGAATCAGCTGTCACTACAATATTCTCCGGTTCAGTTCTTCTTGGGGATCGCGATCAGTATTCTCTGCTTGATAGTTATGGCCCTACTTGCCATGAAGGACAAGATTTCCTTATCCCAAAGGACGATGCAAGGACCGGCGGACTTTATCCGTGACAAATATGTCTATTTCCTGACAGCCGGGTTAACACTTCTCTCCCTGCTGATTATGATGTGTTATACATCCAGTATGCCATTTGGCACCAACTCGCTGCTTATCGGGGATGGTTATTATCAGGCTTATAACGGCTATCGTGGGCTTGTTCACGATGTGCAAAGCGGAAACTTTTCTCTCTTGAATTGGAATATGGGTGTGGCTATCGATCGTTATTCTGAGTTTGCAGGATATTTTTTGTCACCGTGGAGTCTGTTGAAGCTTCTTGTGATGCCGGATTCTATGATTTACACGGATCTGATTTTCAGTCGGATTTTGTCATTTGTTACGCCGGGACTGTATCTTATCCTGTATCTTACCCACAGACGGCGGGGCGGGGTAATGGATAAAAGAGATTGGCGCCTTATCCCGGTGGGTGTCGCCTATAGCCTTTCCAGTTATGCCATTGCATATTTTGTCTATAGTGGTTTTGGCTTCTTGAGAATTATTCCTCTCATCTTGCTGGGAATGGAAAGGTTGATCTATGACAGGAAACCTTTTCTGTATATATTCTTTCTGTTCAGTTTTATGGGGGATGCTTACTATGCTTTTATGCTCTGCGAATTTATCTTCCTATATTTCTTTACCATGGAGTTTACGAGCATTAAGGATATGTTTTTCAAGGGCATCCGGATACTCATTGCTTCCGTTGCGGCGGCGGGACTCGCTTGCTACCGGCTGATCCCCTATTTCTTTCGGACACAGGTTTCGCCATATAAGGTGGATGATGTGATCTCGCCAGTTACGAAGGAAAACGGATCGTACCTGTCAGTTTTTTCCGAAACAATGAGCTTTCGTCAACCATCTGTAGTTACTACAAACGATTACGAGGCTAATCTGTACCTTGGCATTTTAGTATTGATCTGTATTCCTCTTTATCTGATGAATAAACGGGTTCCACTTTCCGTAAGAATCCGGAGAATGCTTTTGGTGATCCTGCTCTTTATCGGTTTTGGTAACGGTGTGCTGAATTTTGTTTTTCATGGTTTCCATTACCAATCCATGGTTCCGAACCGCTTTGCGGCTTTCTATGTAATCCTTTTAATCATTATGTTTTATGATTGCCTTCTTAGCTGGAGGGATTACAGAGGAAAAACTTTTGCGATAAGCATAGGGGGATCGGTTGGCATTTGTATTCTTCTATGGTCGTTTGCCTATGCCTCGGATGCCAATCTGAAACGCAGTGTGCTTAATTCGGAAGAAGCTTCCATTTCCTTTATTTTAACAGTTATGATTGCATCGACCTATTTAATCCTGGCTCTTCTGCAGTTGTGGAAGAAGCACAGGACGGCATTTCGAAGCATTATGGTGGCTCTTTTGCTGGTGGAAGTTTTCCTTAGTTCCTTCTGTACCTTCAAAAAGGCTATAGGCGGGGAGGCAGTTGCTTTTTCAAGGGGAACAGACCAGATAGATGTTCTTTCGGAGAGAAATCCGAAGATGCATGCAGATTTTCATGCAACGGAGTATGTGGCTGATCCGGCTTACAATACAGCAGAAGCGGGAAATATCACTTCTGTCAGTGCTTTCTCATCAACTTTGTCTGACAGTCACATACAAATGATTAAGAGGTGGTCGTCTGCGGTTTCTACCAATATGTTGTTCTATTATCAGGGAAATGCATTGGAGGATATGATGCTCCACATTAATTATCATGTTACTAATGATGCTGTGGAGGGATCTATTTCTCCATATCCGGAGATTGATCATCAAGGAACTGTCAGGTTGCATGAAAATCCCTGGTATCTGCCAGTGGGGGTATTCTTCTCTGTGACGGAGGAAATCACTGACTGGGATCGGAAGGATTATTCTGATTACGATGGGAATGTACTTGCCTGCCACAATGCTTTTGCCCATGCATTTTCCTGTGAAGACATCTATCACGAGATCATCATGACAGAGGATAGTTCGCTTACGGATAATTATTCCAATCTGAATTTGATCCATGTTGAAAAGAGTGATAACGAAGAGGAAACGGCTGCTTATATTCACTTGGCGGAAGATTTGGAGGGAGACATCTACACCTTTTATCAGGGAACGGTAAATTATCTGGGAAAGAAGAGCGGCGGGAAAGAAACTCTTTTAATGTTCTATCCTCACTTCAGCGAAAGTGATGATAATACAAAGATCCGAATTGCGGTTCTGGATAAAGAGGAAATGCAAAAACTACATGATATTCTGGCAAAGAATACCATGGAAGATGCTACTATCAAGGGAGCTTCTTTTTCGGGAACGATCAATGCACCGGAGAATGGAATGGTCTATCTGTCTATCCCTCATATGACGGAATGGAGCTTTGAGGTGGACGGACAAAAAGTTGAATCAAGAGGCTTCCTCGGAGGAACGGGTATTCCTGTGACAGCAGGAGAACACTATATTTCCGTGCGTTTTGTGCCTCACGGTATGTGGACGGGTATCCTTATTTCACTTACAACGCTGATTGTGGTTATCTTGTATGCGGTTTTTCGGAATCGACATTTGAAAAGAGTAGGAGTAGATGAAAATGTGGATAAAATGGATGACTGAAACACATCTTCGTCACATTTCACGATACAGATTGTGCAGTCTGCACAAAGAATTTTTGAAAGCCTTGTATATTTAAGAGAAATGCACAAACTGTTTACATAATCACTTGAAAAACATTTCATTCCTTGCTAAAATAACATCAGTGATTCATGAGAGAGTTACACAAAAAACTATATTATGAAGGAGGAACATCTTATGAAGAAAAGAAACGATAAAGGTTTCACACTTGTAGAGTTGATCGTTGTACTGGTTATCCTTGCGATTCTGGCTGCGATCCTGGTACCGGCCCTGTTGGGATATATCGACAAGGCACGAGAGAAACAGGTAACTACGAATGCTGAGGCAGCATATGTTGCTGCACAGGCATTAGCTACAGAAGCTTATGGTAAGGGTGTTGCAACCGATAAGCTTGAGGATTACTGCAATGATCAGAAGATCAAGAATCTTACCGATATTGGCGAAGATTTTGAAGTTTCAATCGAGTTTGGTGGTTCAACAGGGTCATCTGTAAATACGGCAAAGAGACAGAATTATATTATTAAGAAGTTCTATTATGTTCAGACAAGTGGAACGCAGAAGTGCGCTGTATGGTATCAGGGTGGATCGACTAGTGCCAATTCTGAAGGTGAGACTGTAGAAAAAGGCGGCTGGTGGGTAGGCGATAGCACTGCTGCTGCTCCTCAGTAAAAACAAGTTCAGAAAGATGTTCGGATGTGGATAAAGGGATAATTTGAGTAGATATCTCTATTTCGAAGGTCTATGAAGAAAGGGGGTTCAACAGGATTCGTTGAATCCTCTTTTTATGGTGTACTTGGCAGAATACGTTTCTATAGGGTGAAAGTCTCGAATCTGCCCGGTATTGGGAAGGATATAGCTGGAGGTAAAGTTATCCATCATGAGATAAAACCTAAGCAATACATTCAATAAATGACGTAATACTTCCAGAATGCAAAGAATCTGCATACTGTTCTTCTTGCGGCTTGAACAGGTATGTGCTAAAGTGAAATTGATCATGATCATACAACAGAGAGGAGGCTTTGATCCACCACTCATATTTTCATAATAACATGCTCCCGAAGAGGCAGAAGGAGATTATTATGAAAATGGATTTACAACAGAAAC
>JAFXZW010000059.1 GCA_017541035.1 Eubacterium sp.
ATATCGCTAATATGATCACGAAATCCACACGATCCTTGGGTGCGTCCGCATGGGGAATCGCTGCGGGAGGTTATCAGATCGGCCTTGTCATTGCCGGAAATCAGGCTGCAAAGCAGCTCGCAAAGGGAGCAGTGGAAACGGCAAAAGCGATGAAGGATAACATCGGTATCGCAACAGATGCGGTGACTTACGCAACGATTGCGGTTTCGGGGATTAAGGCGGCGATAGATGTTGGAGATGCAGCTGTTCAGGCAAAGCACCTGACTCATCATATCGTGGCGTCATACCGGGTTCATGAACTGAAGAAGATGAATGCCCTTA
This sequence comes from Eubacterium sp., assembly GCA_017541035.1. Lineage (GTDB taxonomy): Bacteria > Bacillota > Clostridia > Lachnospirales > Lachnospiraceae > Eubacterium_Q. The sequence goes on from JAFXZW010000059.1 coordinate 322, forward strand.
AAGGAGATGACGCGGCTTATGCCAAAAACATTTTGAAGATCGACAGACGGAACAAGAGAGGAGAAGCTCTGGAAACATTAAACTCCTTCTGCGTGAACGGTGGTCTGATCGCAGCTACGTTAGTCGGAGGACCGTTAGCATCGGTGGCTTATGCCGGAGCCGCCGTATTCGATGCCGTAGCGATGAAGGCATTCATGAAAGTAAAAAAGATGATCGATCTTTCTTCCATGGTTGATGAGTTCCTGCAGGTCGATGATATGACGAAGCAGGCATTTCCCGAATATTCCAAACTGGATATCCTGAAGAAATCAAGAGCAAAATCGCGTATCCGGCAGGAGATGATGGCAGAACTCGGATATACCACCACCGCGGCTTTCTCCAAGCATATCGCGAAGAATTATGCGGAATTTATTTATAAGAAGCTGTTCTTTGTCAATGATGATCCTCAGAGGCCTCTGGTGAATAAGAATAACAAGGATCATACACTGACCAACATTTCCATGGCCTGCTATCAGATGGTGAAGAGTCTTGGACTGAGAGTGAAATTCCCGGAGAATAAAGATGATGATGACAGATATCCCACACCGGATGTGATCGCGGCGAAGCTGCTTGGTTGAGAAAAGAAAGGATGAGATATGGAAGAGCTGATACAGGAACAAAGAAATGCCCTGAAAAATCTTTGTGACAGGCTGAATGAGAGGAAGGTAGCAGCAAAGATTGAGGAAACCGGTGAAAGAATGCTGCTTACGGTATTTCTTCCTCAAACGGAGCAGGAGTATTTTACGGATATCTTCTTTTTTCCTCAGGAGGAGCGGATGGAGCAGATATCCTTCTGCTGTATGAGAACGGTGATCCGGGATCTGACCGGAATTAAGGATGAGGATGTGCTTGGGTTCTGCCGCAGGATCTCTGAGCAAAATGGCCTTCTGCCCATAGGCGGATACGGCATTGAACGGACAGAGGACGGACTTCATCTGAAGACGCTGGTATTCTCCGCAACGATTCCCGTCGATCCGGTGATCCGGGGCGAGAAGCTGACGGATACGATGGAGGATACACTTGCTCTGATCGTACAGACGATCGCACAGACAGTACCTGAACTGCAGATACCTGTGTAGGAATGATACATATCTGAAAAAGAAAGGGGAACAGTTATGGAAAGAGTAGCAAAGTTTTTGAAGGATGCGGAGACCTATTATCTGGCAACCGTTGAGGGAGATCAGCCCAGGGTAAGACCCTTCGGAACGATAAATATCTTTGAGGGAAAGCTGTATATCCAGACGGGCAAGGTGAAGGATGTCTCCAGGCAGATTCATGCAAATCCCAAGGCGGAGATCTGCGCTTTTATGAATGGAGACTGGCTGCGTGTAACCTGCGAACTGGTGGAGGACGACCGTGTAGAGGCAAGACAGGCTATGCTGGATGCCTATCCTTCCCTGCAGCAGATGTATAAGGCTGATGACGGCAATACGGAGGTGTTCTATCTGAAGAATGCCACAGCAACCTTCAGCTCATTTACAAAGGCACCGGAGGTTGTGACCTTCTAGGAAAAATAGTTCCATCAGGAAAAAAGAGGCATGTCATTCTGAGGGCTTTTGCCCAAAGAATCCTGCCGGTATGCAAAGAACAGGGCGATCCGTCGGACCGCCCTGTTCTTTTTCTTATCCTTCAATCTGCTCCAGCTTGATGATATTGGTATTTCCGCTGCGACCGTTCATCATGCCGCCGGTAAGGACCACATTGTCTCCGGGCTGAAGATCCAGAACCCGGGTGACTTCCCGTACGGCATTGGCGAACATGGATTCCATGGAGTCGTAAATGCCGCAGAGCATGGGGGTTACGCCCCAGCTCAGGTTCAGCTTGCGCCATACCTTCTCAGAGGTAGTCATGCCGATGATGTCAACGGGACAGCGGAACCGGCTTACCAGACGGGCTGTCTTTCCGGAAAGGGAATTGACGATGATGCACTTTGCTCCGACATCGATAGCCATGGAGCAGGTGGTGTGGGAGACCGCATCCTGATTGTTCCGAAGCTCCACATCCAGTGATTTGAAACGCTTTTCATAGTGGATGGTGGCTTCCGTGGTTTCCACGGTAAGCGCCATAGTGCGAAGAGCTTCCACGGGATATTTGCCGGAAGCTGTTTCACCGGAAAGCATTACGGCGGAGGTCCCGTCATAAACCGCATTCGCCACATCGGATACCTCTGCCCGGGTGGGACGGGGCTTTTCGATCATGGATTCCAGCATTTCCGTAGCGGTGATCACACGGGTACCCAGCATACGGCATTTGGTGATCAGCATTTTCTGAATGGGAGGAACCTCTACGGCGGGGATCTCCACGCCCAGATCACCGCGGGCGATCATGATACCGTCTGCAATCTCGCAGATCTCGTCGATATGATCCACACCGGACCGGTTCTCGATCTTCGCGATGATGTCGATATCCTTTCCGCCGTTCTCGTCCAGGAAGATACGAAGGGCAAGTACATCGTCTTTTGTGGAGACAAAGGATGCGGCAACATACTCGATCCCCTGCTCGATCCCGAAGAGAATATCGGACTTGTCCTGCTCGCTCAGGTATTCATGGCGCATAACCTTATTGGGAAAATTCATGCTCTTCCTGTCCGAAAGGACGCCGCCGGAGATACATCTGGTAACCGCTTCGCTCCCGTTGACGGCGGTTACTTCAAAGATGACCAGTCCGTTGTTGACCAGAACCCGGTCGCCTACGGAAAGCTCTTCCGTCAGGTGGGAATAGTTTACGGATACCCGCTCCTCATTTCCGATCACATCCTCTGTGGTGAAAATGAATTGCTGACCCTCCTGAATTGTGACCTTCTTATTCTCGAAGGTTTTGATCCGGTATTCGGGACCCTTTGTATCCAGCATAATGGCGATGGGCATGCATAGCTTGCTGCGCACGGAACGGATCAGGTCGAATTTCTTTTTATGCTCTTCATGGGTTCCATGGGAGAAATTGAGACGTGCGACATCCAGACCGGCACGGCAGAGTGCGGTAAAGGTCTCTTCGTTATCACTGGCCGGGCCGATGGTTGCAACGATCTTGGTTTTGCGCATGGGTGCCTCCTTTTTTTCTGCAGATCTTTGAAAGATTGCTGAATCAATCGATAGGATGAATTGTTCGGATGAACATAAGTATTTTATCATTTACGGAACTTCTTTTCAAGAACAAGGAACTTTCAGTCTTGCAAAGCGCCGGCAAATATAGGATAATACGGAAGGCTATTTTCTATTTCGTGGTTGACAGGAGAACGAATGTTCGATATAATCAAGCCATCGAACATTCGTTCCCTTGGAGGCCGCGTATATGTCGGAACTGAAAGAAGTCATAACTTCATACAATAACCTATCATTCTGTGATCGTATTGTGTTTTACACGACCATCTCAAATGATATAACGATCACAGATGATGTGCAATCTTTTTTGATAGATACACGCTTTGAGGGCGATTGCTCCTGTATTTACTGTGAGGGGACACAAGTTGTAAAAAACGGCAAGCGGAAGGATGGCGTCCAACGGTTTCTGTGCCGGGACTGCCATAGGTCCTTTATCGCAAGCTCCGATTCCATCACTTCACGAACGCGAAAGTCCGTTTCTGTTTGGACCGCATACTTAAGATGCATGCTGGATCAAAAAACGCTGAAGCAGACTTCCGAGGAATGCAATATTTCCATGTCTACAGCTTTTACCTGGCGACACAAGATATTGGATGCTCTAGGTGAACTGACAGAGAAAGCCTATTTGACAGGGATTGTTGAAGTAGATGAAACTTTTTTCAACGTGTCATTCAAAGGAAACCATAAAAGAAGCCATAATTTTATCATGCCTCGTGAGGCACGTAAACGTGGGAACGATGTTCATACGAAGGGGTTGTCATCGGAGAAGGTCTGCGTTCCCTGCGCAATCAACGATACCGGCATTTCCTATGCCAGGCCCGGAAAACTGGGGAAGATCAGTTCCGATTGCATTACAGCCATTTTTGAAAACAAGATCGCACCACATGCGATTCTTTGTACAGATAACGAACGCGCCTATTTGAATCTTGCGGGCATAAATCAACTGAATCTGATTCAGATGGACACCGACTGCCGCACGATCATGAAAAAAGGAGCGGTTTATGGGATCCAGCGGATCCCTACCTGCCATCGCTTGATTGTAATCCGAAAAACTTTTACGGACCATGCAAAAAGGGGGTGACAGGATGCCATGATACTGACTGAAAATCATAGGATAAAGCGAAGCAAACACAAGGAACTATTTCAAAAAATAGATGCATACTGCTACTGTGCAAAGAATCTGTCAAACTCCGTGCAGTACCTGATCTGCCAGTGCCATAGGATTCATCAAAAACTGAAAAATGGAGAAATCCCGGAACCTTGGGAACAGGAAATGATCGATGAGATCAACCATGCTATCGTTGCTTACAATGCCGGAAGGGATGAAAAGAAAAAGCTGAAATGTGTTGACGCAGATAACAGTTTTGTTGCAGATGCATATTTTCTCAGTTGGCATTTGAAAACGCATGAAGTGTACAAAGCAATGCCATATGCAACTTGCAGCCAGATCTGTATCCAGGAAAAATGCAGGCAGTGGAAGTCCTTTTATCGAGCAAAAAAAGAGTATCATAAGAATCCTGACAAATTCTTGGGTGCTCCGAGAAAACCGGGATACCTGGATTCACTGCGTGGTCGTGATGCCCTTGTGATCACAAGCCAGAATTTCTCTATCTCAGAGGACGGTCTGGTCACCATGCCCGGATTCTTAAAAGAGATCAAGATAAAAGCAAAACACAAGCTTGTCAGGCAGATCTGCGTCATAACCGATAAGAACAGTATTCGTATCATGCTCATGTATGAACAGGAAACGGGAAAAGCCAAAGTAGGTGGAAACGTTATGGGGATCGACCTTGGCGTAGATAATCTGATCACGGCCAGTATGTCATCCGGCAGCTCGCCGGTCATTATCAACGGCCGCCCGTTAAAAAGCATCAACAGGTATTACAATAAGAGAAAAGCTATCTTGCAGGAAATAGCAAAAAAGAGCAACCACTTGGATATCACAAACAGGATGGAACGGTTGACAACAAAACGGAACAACAAAGTAAAGGATTTTCTCCATAAAGCAAGTCGTAAAATCATCGAATTTGCAAATGCAAACGATATAAGTCATATCTGCATCGGCAACAACAGAGGATGGAAGCAGAAAGTAGAACTGGGAAAACGAACAAACCAGACCTTCGTATCCATTCCGTACAGGATGCTGATCGATATGATCTGTTATAAGGCGCAGTTAGAAGGAATCAGGGTAAGTGTCGTAAGGGAAAGCTACACAAGTGGCACCAGTTATCTCGATGGTGAAAGACCGGAAAAGATTTTTTACGACGCCACGCGACGGGTAAAAAGAGGAATGTTTAAAAGCAACCGGGGCATACTGATCAATGCGGATGTGAATGCAGCCTATCAGATCATAAAAGCAGGAGGATACCAGGAGCTTCCGATTAAGGAAAAAGAAAAAGTTGTAAGACTTAATGTAGCCTGAATTAGATCAGGTAGAGGCATTAGGCTAGTGCCATTAAAGGACCGGGGCAGATAAGCTTCGGGAATTTACAAATATCAACCACGAGTTGGTAAATAGCCATACGGAAGAATTGAAAGGAGCAGGCTATGTATTATACAAATGTGATTGATATGATCGGCAACACGCCGCTGATGTCATTGGAGGAAAGTACGGGATACCGTATTTTTGCCAAGGCGGAGTTCCTGAATCCCGGAGGAAGCATAAAGGACAGGATCGCAAAGAGCATGATCGAGGCAGCGGAGAGAGACGGAAAGCTGAGACCCGGTATGACCATTATCGAGCCCACCAGCGGCAATACCGGAATCGGACTCGCTCTCTGTGGTGTGCGGAAGGGCTACCGCGTGATCATCGTCATGCCTGAAAATATGTCAGAGGAGAGAAAAAAGATCATTAGGGCACTGGGTGCAGAACTGGTTCTGACACCGCAGGAGCTCTCCGTGGACGGAGCCGTAAAGGAAGCGGAAAGGATCGCCGCTGAGTCTGATGAGTATTTTGTTCCGCAACAGTTTCAGAATCCGGCGAATCCGGAGATCCATTATCGGACTACCGCGGTGGAACTTCAGGAACAGCTGGGAGAGAAGATCGATATTTACGTATCCGGCATCGGCTCCGGCGGAACCCTTCAGGGGATCGCCAAGTACCTGCTGGAACAGAATCCGGAGACCCGGATCGTGGCAGTGGAGCCGAAAAATGTGTCTGCATTGCTGGGGGATGAACCGGGATTGCATCAGATCCAGGGTATCGGTGACGGATTTATCCCCGACATTCTGGATACATCCATGATCACGGATATCGTGGAGGTGTCTGATGAGGATGCGATCGATACCGCCCGCAGCCTGGCCAGGGTGCAGGGGTTGTTGGTCGGAACCAGCGCAGGGGCCAATGTATGGACAGCAATGCAGATGGCAAAGCGTTATGGAGAGGATAAGGTAATCGCTACGGTACTCCCAGACAGAGCAGAACGGTATTTCTCAACAGCGCTGATTTAGAAGTAAAAGCAGCACTGCCAGTTGTTTCGGCAGGGCTGCTTTTTGTTTGGATACGGTGGTACGATTGAACTAAAAGGCAAACCCCCATCTGAGATGGGGGAAGAGGCGAAGCCGTAGCGTTGCATAAAGTACCAAAATGAAAACCTCCGGTGTTATACTATTGTGGGTTCGCAGCCACAATTAACACAGGAGGTATCCATATG
>JAFXZW010000060.1 GCA_017541035.1 Eubacterium sp.
AGCATACTCAAAATCCGGAAAAAACCGCTCTGTAGGAACAATTATAACAGAAAAATCAAGAAAAACAAATGCGAAAGCAGACGTTAGTATCGCACACTTATTGGATCCACACGTATGCGGAAGTTAATTCCGCATTCAAGTGAGACGTCAAGTATGAGACGTCAAGAGAGCCAGGGAGCCCGGACGCTAACCCCTCCCTAAAGAGGAAGGGGATTGCGCGTCATAATATTGTTCAACTATTCAACAGGAGTTTGGTTTTTCCATGTGGAAAGTGCCGCAGTCGTTTTTTCATACCAGCCATTTTCAAAAAACATGCATTTTGTCGGATCCGGGGCATATATATCCTTCTTTTCACGGGAGAAAAGAAGCGCTGCCATTCTGCAGCCTCCGCCGCATTGCCTGATCCATTTACAGGAATCACATTTGGAATTGTTTTTACGTACATCGCCAACTGTCATGCAAACCTGATCGATATACCTGCCTGACGACAGGATATCCTTCAGGTTTTCCCTGTGCAGATTTCCGTAGGACATCTCATTCTTTGCCAATAATCCGGATGCCTGATTGCAGGGTACCACTTCACCCGATGAGGTGATCGAGACATATTCTCTGACCCTGCCGCAGACAAGAACGCTGTCTCTATATCGCTCTGCGGGAAAACCGGCCGGAACAATCGAAAAACTCTGACGCTTTGGGAATAAGAGTAAATACTGCCAGCATTCGATATTCATTTTCATGCCGGACGTGATGTATTCCTTTGCAAAATCAAGCATGGTTTCAAAGTATTCATTTACGTTAAGACCGGCGTCTCCCGCATTCTCAAACCAGCGCGGAACCTCAGTCGTTCGGAGGAAACGGGTTTCATCTATACCGATCGCGTCAAGCAGCCGGGCCGTCTGCATCAGGCAGGAGCGGTTCTTTTTGTTCACCTGTGTGTGTGTGATTATTTTAAACCCGTTTTCTTTGCACAGGCGCAAAATGCGGAGCGTTTTTTCCTCTGCGCCCGTTTTCCCCCGCATCCAGTCATGGTAGCCCACGCCGTCAAAGGAGATCTTAAACACGGGGTTACAGCCGAACGACTTAATCTCATCCAGCAGGTCCTGCGTAATACAGGAACCATTGGTGATCAGGTTCTCAACAAACATTCCGCGCTCATGTATTCCGCGTAATATATCCATAAAATGAGGATGCACCATGGGTTCGCCGCCCGTAACGGTAAATGCCTGGATTCCGCAATCCCTCGCCTGATCAAGCAGGTCACACAGTTCTTCATAAGACCATTCGGTCATAAGCGGAGCATTATCTACGGCATTAAAGCAGTGAATACAGTTGTAATTGCACTTCCCTGTGATCATCAGATTCATTTTGGGAAAATACCGGTTATCGTATTTCTTATAGGATGACCATTCTGACGGATGTTCACCCTTCCTGCAGGAAACGATCATCCCTTTATCAACAAGGGACAAAACGGTATCATTGATCTCGATATCGTGTTCACCATCGCATTGGATCAGAATATCTGCCTGCCTTCGTGTAAGTGGCTTTGCATGGCTTACATTCTTTTCATAATAAGCGCATATGACTCCTGACCAGCTGCGAAGCGCGTAATGATCGGTTAAACGAAAATACATCTTTTGACACCTCCATCCGGGTGGTCTTACGAAAAAAATGAGGAGACGTAAGGTCACCTCATTTTTCGATACACATAGCAGATAAGACGCTCCAAAATGCGGGATACATCACCATGGGCAATCCCAAAAACCACCGGTACCCCCCGCAACGATCTCCAACTCGTCAAAGGAAAGGGCCTCATCTTCGCTGTCTTGCTCAGTACGAAGAGCTTCATATTCTTCTTTCGTTGGGTCGCAGCCATGCTCTCGGGCAAACTCGATCTGCTTTCCGTTTCTTTTTGCGTCAAGGTATTGTCTTCTTAAGTCTTCATCGGCCATAACCTCATTATAGAGTTCCTGTAATGATTTCATGCGCTTTACCTCCGGTACAATATGGTCGAAATGCATCTTTGATTCAAGGGGATCATACAACTCCCTAAGATGAACATAACATAAGATGCCGCCGGAGTCAAATGGAAGTTCCGATTTTTTGTTGCGGATATATCACAATCATGATAGTGTAGGTATGAAGGTATAAGATTACTAATCAAAAAGAGGAGGTAGGATCACTTTTTTTCTTCTATACGAACTGAATTTTGATTGACCCACTGGTAACTTTTACATTCAGTTCCTTACCGCCATTTCGGGAATTCGTCAGGTTATTCATACCGGTTTTTGTACCTGCCAGAATGGAGTAATCCTCTTCTTTTCCAATGATCGATCCTTTAACAGAACCACTGGTAGATTTGAGATGAATACTCCCACCCGTCTTCAGGTTTTCAAAATGAATTCCCCCGGATGTATTCCCGGAGAGAAATGCCCCTTCTGTTTGAAGATCGTTCACTCTGATCAGACCGGACTTATTCATGACACTGACGTCTTTGGTTGCTTTGACCTCAGAAAGCTTTATGGAGCCACTTTTATTGTCAATCGTGATATTCCCCTGCGACACAACATCGGACAACTGGATTAAGCCGGAGGTGCATCCGATCGAGATATTCTCTGTATGGATATCGGTAAGTTCTATCTTCCCACTTGTACATTTCACATCCATCGAACCTGCGAAATCCCGCGGAACAACCACTTCAATGGTTGTGTCTTTAAATGTATAGTGTATTCCACCCAGAATGCCTCTGCTCATGTCGAATGCAAGTGTCAGCTTCCCATCCGCTTCGGTGCAGCTATACTCATACTTTCCCGGATTTTCCCAGTAAGAGATTCTCACACGCATCACATCTCCGCTGGTTATACGGATAGCATCTGTCTTAGAATCAATCCGCAACTGGTCTATACGTTCACTGCATTCATATTCGCGTTTTACATACTTTGACTTCATCAAACCGTCCATCATTTCCCCCTGTCACTTCTTCTCATCATATTTCCTGCAGAGATCATTTACTTCTTTTTCGCTGTAGGTGCTGTAACGATGTCCGCTCCACCACTCGGATGCGCGGTCACCGGCGGTCTCCATCACACGGTTTACCCTGGAGAGATCATCCTTGCCTGCAAAGCTGTACTTCACTCCAAAGAACAGCGATACAGCCATGGCTACCAGAACTGCCCCATGAAGAAGAAGGAACAGAAGGACAAATGTGAAGATGGATACCTTGAATTTCGTCACTCCTTCATGAGATACAACGATATAATTCTCCAGGCTTTTCTTAATGATATTTCCAACGCCCTGCCAG
>JAFXZW010000061.1 GCA_017541035.1 Eubacterium sp.
CAAATTAAACGAAAAAGCAGGAAATGTTACCTGCAATCGAAGAAACCAAGGCAGAAAAGAGGCATCCGGGGTAACAAATTGATCGAAAAAGCAGGAAATGTTACCCGCAGGCGAAGAAACCAAGGCAGAAAAGAGGCATCCGGGGTAATAAATTAAACGAAAAAGCAGGAAAAGTTACCCGCAGGCGAAGAAACCAAGGCAGAAAAGAGGCATCCGGGGTAACAAATTAAACGAAAAAGCAGGAAATGTTACCTGCAGGCGAAAAAACCAAGGCAGAAAAGAGGCAGGCTTACGGAAAATGAGAGAAAATTTGCAGAAAGCTATGCAAACCTTGAATTATTTCACGTCGCAGTGAATAATTCAGGGTAATGCATTGTTGAGGTCGCCCGAGGTAAAATATAAATACTTTAAGGAGCTTCTTATGACGAGAGAAAAATGCACACAAAGTTCAGTTGGCAGATATTTCTTTTTAATTTTTATTTAATAATTTCACGGTATTCTATATTCAGAACAACGCGAAAGGAGCAAGATCATGCTGTTTCGAATGCTGAAAAAAGATCTGAAGAAGAGGCGTGTGATGAACTGCATCCTGACAGTATTCATCATCCTGGCAACCATGTTCGTTGCCAGCGGACTTTCCAATGTATTCACCGTCATTTCCGGAACGGATTATTACCTTGATAAGGCCGGGATCGGAGATTATATCATTATCTCCATGGGCGAGGGCGGTTACTCGGCGATGGATGACTTCATCAGGACGAATGAGTATGTAAAGGGCTATCGTCTGGATCATGTTCTTTATTCCGAGCAAAAGGACTATTCCCGGGATGGAAAGGACATGAAGCTGAACAATACGGTGCTTATTCAGACAAAAGAGGATAACGGGCTCAAGTTCTTTGATAAGGATAATCAGGAAATCGGAACACCGGATAAGGGGCACTGTTATCTGAGCATGAAATCCTTTAAGGATAATGAATTCAAGGCGGGAGATCAGATCCATTTTAAGAAGGGGAATTCCGAACTGCTTCTGACCATCGACGGGGGACTTAAGGATGCGTGCTTGGGTTCCGACATGATGGGTAATACAAGAGTCCTGATTTCAAAAGAGGATATGGATGCACTCATTTCCGACAGTGAGCTCACAGAAACCTACGGCGGTGAGGTTGTCTATGTCGACACCGATCATATATCGGAATTTGCGGCCTCCATTTCAGATCTTGATAATGTCGGTTTCAATGGGACGCGGAGTGTGGTCAAAATGACCTATGTTATGAGCATGATCATCGCTTTTATCGTCTTGATCCTCTCTCTGGTATTGATCATCGTATCCTTCCTGGTTCTGAAGTTTGCCATCAAGCTTTCCGTCCTGGAGGATTTCCACGAGATTGGGGTGATGAAGGCAGTGGGAATCCGGACACGAAAGATACGTTTCATGTATTCTGCGAAGTATCTGACGCTGGCGCTGCTTGGTGCTGTCATCGGTGGGGCGGTCAGCTTCCCCTTCGGAAAGCTGCTGATCGGATCAGTCAGTGAAAATATGGTGCTCGGAAATGACTCCGATGTTCTGGCACATTTTATAGGAATTGTTCTTGTCATTCTGATCATTTCCGCATTTACCTGGGGAAGCACCAGAAGAATTAAGAAAATGTCTCCCGTGGATGCGATCCGAAACGGTCAGACCGGCGAACGGTTCAGAAAGAAGAAGGGAAGAAGGATCAGCAGGACGGCGGGGTCCTCCGAATTCTTCCTGGCAAGAAATGACCTTCGCAGCACGCCGAAACGATATCTCTCCATCATCCTTTCCATCGGGATCTGCATGATGCTGGTGCTGGTGATCGTAAATACATCTTCCACGATGCTGAGCGGACAATTCGCACCGACCTTCGGTAAGGTGAGTGATCTCTATATCGGGAATCTGGAATCCGGTCTGATCAAGACAAGGGAACAGATGGAAAGCTTTCTGAATGAAACCGCAAATAAGCTGGAAGATGCGGGAATGCCCTGCACCATGTTTGCGGATGTCCAATATAAATACAAGATTGTTTTTAACGGAAATACCTACAAGCTCAGTTTCGGACAGGGAAGCGGAACGAAGACCACTGATTATACCTATCTTTCCGGAACGGCCCCGCAGAATAAAAATGAAGTGGCGATCACGGATGTGATCACGGATAAGACAGGGCTTCGGGTGGGCGATACATTTACACTGGATTACGGGGATCATACAGAGGAATGTATCGCAACGGCCACCTATCAGACGATGAACCAGATGGGCGAAGTGGTCCGTCTTCATGAGGATGCACCTACAGAGTTCAAGTATTATTCGAATATGGTCGCCTATCAGCTAGACTTTGATGACCACCCTTCGCAGAAGGTGATAGATGAACGGAAGGAGAGAGTAAAGGAAATACTGGGAGCCGAGAAGGTTTGGAATGCAGCTGAATTCTGTAAGGAAACCATGGGCGTGGCAGACACTATGGTGGCGGTGCAGAACCTGCTCCTGATGATCACACTTTTTGTCATCCTTCTGGTGACGATCCTTATGGAACGGTCCTTTGTAGCGGATGAGAAGAGTCAGATCGCGATCCTTAAGGCAGTGGGCTTCCGAAACAGGTCAATCGTGAAATGGCATGTGATCCGGTTCGCAATCTGTGCAATGATCGCTGTGATCGCAGCTGCGCTTCTGTCTGTTCCCATGACCTTCCTCACCATCACACCGATCTTCAGGATGATGGGACTCGTAAAGGTATCGTTTGATTTCAATGTACTTACGCTGGCGGGGTATATGGGCATCGTGCTGGGATTCACTCTGCTCATGGCCTGGATCACCGCACAGTCAACCCGACGCGTAAAAAGCAGCGACACCGCAAACAATGAGTAGGAATGAAAATTCCTTTCAGGAATTTTCATTCCGTAGACGCCCAGCGCCGAAGGCGCGTGTCCCGCGAAGCGGGATTTGCAAACGGCAACCGAAGGCGTTTGCAAAGGCAGAAAATTCCTTTCAGGAATTTTCATTCCGTAGACGCCCAGCGCCGAAGGCGCGTGTCCCGCGAAGCGGGATTTGCAAACGGCAACCGAAGGCGTTTGCAAAGGCAGAAAGCAAAATATGTAAAAGGAGAATCATATTATGAGTACACTTCTGGATGTAAAGGATCTTTGCAAGACCTATATTATTGACAAAAGGCAGAATCATGTCCTGCGGAATGTGAATTTTTCCGTAGAGGAGGGAGAAATGGTGGCTGTCATGGGGCCTTCCGGTTCGGGAAAGTCCACACTGCTTTACTCTGTGTCCGGTATGGACAAGGCTACGGGAGGTACGGTGATCTTTGATGGGAAGGAGATCACGTCTCTCGGGGAGCAGGAGATGGCAGATCTGAGGCTGGATGAGATGGGCTTTATCTTCCAGCAGATGTACATGATGAAGAATCTTACGATCATGGATAATATCCTGCTTCCTGCAATTCAGAGTAAACGCGAGGGCATTTCCAAGGAGGAGAAGCAGAAACGGGCCGAGGAGCTGATGCGGAAGCTGGGGATCATTGATGTGGCTGACAATGATATCAACGAGGTGTCCGGCGGCCAGCTGCAGAGGGCCTGCATCTGCAGAGCGATGATCAACAATCCGAAGCTCATTTTCGCGGATGAGCCGACAGGAGCGCTGAACCGCACTGCGTCTACGGAAGTGATTGATGAACTTGTGCGTCTGAATAAGGAGGGAACGACGGTCCTGATGGTTACTCATGATGCGAAGGTGGCTGCACGCTGCACCCGTGTGCTTTATATCGTGGATGGTAATATACGAAGTGAATACAATAATCCCGATGACGGAACGAAAACGCAGAAGGAACGCGAGCGGGCGTTAAATACCTGGTTGATGGATCAGGGGTGGTAAGGGATTGTTTTTGGCCTTTCGGTAATGGTATAATAAATGAGCTTTTGTTCAGTGTTCAGCCATACGGGAATCTAAATCATGCTTGATATTTTAATCGTTGAGGATAATCATGACATAGCCGGCCTGTTGGCGGATTTCCTCCGGAAGGAGGGATATACCGTCAGCACGGCGGGTACCGGTGAGAAAGCCTTGCATCTGTATGAAACGTACGGGGCAAGGCTTCTTATACTTGATATAAATCTGCCCGGAGATATGGATGGCTTTGCGGTCCTTTCAAAGGTGCGGGACGGGGCAAATACGCATGTGATGATCACCAGCGCGCGGACCGGGAAGGAGGACCAGCTGAAGGGCCTTCGGATCGGTGCGGATGATTATATTGAAAAGCC
>JAFXZW010000062.1 GCA_017541035.1 Eubacterium sp.
GTAATCCCAACCAAATGGTATTTAACACATCATTTTCAAAATAATATGCTATCAGACTGATTCCGAAAAAAGGAATAAACTCCTCATATACCGCAAGCGCCATTCCTGCAGTTGTAAAGTCCTTGTATACAGCAGTAATCTTCGGGAACTTCTCAAATACTTCCGGATTGTTTCTGAAAAACCATCCAAATCCTATGATCTCTTCCATATCATGAAATATGAATATGATTGGAAGCAGTAATACATATTCTCGCATTATTACCCTCGTCTGTTATCCTGAAATTAAATCTTACTACCATCTTGCTTTCCACCCCCGCATTATACCATGAAAACCGCCCATTTACAAAGGAAATGCAGGCGTTACGGGCGGTTCTCGCTGCCCGTAAAACCTGCTTTGGAAAGGATTTATGCAATCTCCTGAGCCTTCTTTTTGGCATTCTCGGCGACCGGATTGGCCTTTGTCTGCTCAGCTGCCTTCTCCTTCATCTCAGGGAGTTTCTGCTTGAAGGATACGCGGCCTTCATCACGGTCCGCCTTGTCCTCTCTTGCTACAGCCTTTTCCCGATTCGCGGCACGCTCTTCGGCAGTCTTTACATCCTTCTGCATCGTTTCCTTCTCCTGCCGGCGCTCTTCCGCCTTATCCGCACGCACGATGCTGCGCTCCTCTGCGTCATACTCATAGACATGATCGGAAAGCCGCTCACCGGGAGCCACTTCGTTCGCATTTACCTCTTTCACCATATTCTCAAGGGCTTCCAGTGATACATCCGCGCTCTTAGGAACGATCAGGCACTCATGGATACTCGAAGGCAGGATAAAGAAATCATCTCCGACCGCCTCACGCACCATATCCATCGCTTCCGGGCTTAAAAGCATAGCTGCACCGTTCATTTTATCCTCATTCGTAAGAATGTACATCGACGGTGCTCCCTGTCCGGCCAGCACGCCTTCCACGATCTGGTCCTTCATATCCTGTGGCATCTCCGACGGCAGGCTCTGCATCATCGTCTCACGGAGCATGCTCTCCATATCCTGGAACTGTGGAGTTACCAAAGTCTCCATATTCTGGGTGGCGATATCGTGCAGTTCCTCTGCCGTGATGCCATAAACCTTCAGAAGGTTATCCGTGATCGGCACGCTCGCCTTTCCGAACTCGTTATTCTCTCCCAGATCGACATAATAGACCACCGCCAGATCTTCTACCAGCTTAAAGGGCTTGCCCTCCAGATACTCCTTGTTCATATCCGCGCTGACCAGTTTTAAGCGGATGTTATCCTTTACATGGTCAAAATCCGTGATCCGGGATACATCAAACTCCTTTCCGTCATGGGATACCTGCGTG
This sequence comes from Eubacterium sp., assembly GCA_017541035.1. Classification (GTDB taxonomy): domain Bacteria; phylum Bacillota; class Clostridia; order Lachnospirales; family Lachnospiraceae; genus Eubacterium_Q. Next base: position 1,343 of record JAFXZW010000062.1, read on the forward strand.
TCCGCTACGCTCTTCATCAGGTCTTCCAGCGAAGCCCCTGCCTCATACTCCTTAAAGTACTCGTTCAGATAGATTGTAGGCGTGATATTGCTGTCCTCGGTACGGATCACAAGCCCTGTCAGCTTCTCGTCATTGTTCTTCATCACTTCCTGAAGGCTTACCTCCGCATCCGCATACTTTTCCGGAAGGAAGTCCTTGATAAATCCCTGCACATACTGTGTAAATTCTTCAAAATTCATCCCTTCTTACCTCCCGTCTGCTGCTGCGACATCAGTGCCATCATCTTCTGCATATACGCCGTATAGCGCTTTCTCGCTTCCTCATCGTTATATGAGGATCTGTCGTAGGAATATACGACCTTGCTCTTGTTCTCTTCCATTTCGAAATTCTCCTTTCGTATATCCCCCGCCGCTTTATTGACGGGGGATGATGATCGTTATTACAGCACCTGATCCTTGTGCTGCGCGCCCATTCCCTGGGCAGGGGGCTGTACTTCTGCCTTCTTCTCCTCCAGCTTATCCTTAAAGGAATCACGGTTCTGGGACTGCTCGCGGCTTGCTTCCATAAGCTTCTTGAGGCCCTTGTTTTCAATAGAGGCATACTTTGTCTTAAACAGCTTCTTGCCATCTTCTCCAACTCCGTTTGCCTCGCTCACCGAAAGCGTTGTCTTGCCCTCCGCAGGGATCTTTGCCCACATGCTCTTGCCGCCCTCATTCTCCTTCACCATGTCGCGGGGAAGTACGAAACTGGGCCAGCTCTTGCCCTGCTCCTGCTCAGTGGGGATACTGATCCGGGCGTATTCCTTACCGTCCTGTCCGGTAAACTCCTTCATGTGTCCAGTAGCGAAGTGGATCGCGATCTCGCTCTTGTCCTCATGCTGGGGCTTGCTGTCGCCCCAGTTCAGTCCACCGAGCATATCCTGCGCGCTCTTCGTCTCCTCATCCTGTGTTCTTTGCATGCCGGAAAGCATAGCTTAGAGCAGCTTACTGCTATGACCTTGCACATGCTTTTTCCCTCCATCGGTGTGTTATTTCTTATTTTCTCTTCCTCTGCCGGTCCAATACCTTCTGCGGTATATGGTCCAGCTCGACATACATCCGGTAATACTTGTTTGTCCCCTTCATCGTCAGCGGCTCTGACATCCGGATCACATGAAACACATCATACCGGTCGATGATCTTCTTAAACCATTTCAGATCGTTTGTTGTCCCCATCGCTCTTAATTTCAGCATCATTTCCTCCCTGACCGGCCGTACCGGTCTCACAATAATCTAAGGACCTGCCCGTCCTTCAAAACAATTTTGTTGCACCTGCCTTCTCGCTGTAATGCCCATAAATACTGGCCTCCTTCCTGTTTTTGTTGCAGTAGTCTCGCATGATTCCAGATTTTTTGCCTTTTACTGCAACAAATTTCATTTTTTCATCCAAGATTTTGCATCTGTGCAGCCTTCTGATCCCACAAAAATAGGGATATTCCAGCATTTTTACTGAAATATCCCTAGTGGAAATGAGGCCATTTCCTGTGGATCCATAAGCCCCAAATATACATTATTCCGAATTATCGGGTATTATTGGGTAAAAATCCGTTGCAGTAACGTTGCACCTGCATCGATTTTTTACAACAAACCCAGCTCAGATTCCTTCTACATACCGATCATCTTTACTCTCCGAACAACTTTCTTTTCCTCTCGATCATCGCCTGAATGTCCGATAAATAAAGGCTCAGATCCTTGTGCGTGTCACATCTCTCGATCCGTCCGCTGCCATCGGTGTACACTTTTTTGGACACCGTTCCGGCGCCGATGGCGTAGATGGACTGCACCTCCTCCATTATTACCGTTGTTACCGTTTTACCGGTAATTATGCGGTATTATTGGATTTTGGTTGTCTGACCGAAAAGCATTGTTCGGTATTATTGGGTACCACAGGACTGCCTGTTGTTGCAGTAGTGTTGCACCTAGACTATATCTGTTGCACCTATGATCCTCTGGGGATCCAACAAAGTGCTACTCAAAACAATTTCATGTCTTCAAACAATTCTTCCAGAGACTCTCTCTTCTTCTTATCAGTAACCTCAGCATATATATCAAGGGTAGTCTGGATGTCTTTATGTCCCATGACCGACTGAATCACCTTAATATTCGTCTCCGCTTCGCAAAGCCTGCTGCAGAAAGTATGCCTCATATGATGGCATGTAAAATAGGGGATCATAACTGCTTTCCGTCCCTCACGAACAGCCTTGACCTCTTCTTCAGCATTGTGCGTCTCGATTACCCTTTTAATCTGTCTGTTAATCGCTTCAGGATTATATATCTCGCAGAATCTGTTGCAAAAAACAAATCCTGTCAGATCTTCGATCTGCGAC
>JAFXZW010000063.1 GCA_017541035.1 Eubacterium sp.
AAGGTATGGAAGGAGCCCTCCTTCTTCCTGGCACATCCCCGTGCCATCGCTGCATTTGAAAGAGAATGCACGAAGAGAGGCGTTCCGCCGGTAGTTGTAAATATCGCAGGCGGCACCTTCGTAACCTGGAGAGGCATTCCGATCATCCCGACAGATAAGCTTCTGGTGGACGGCCTGAAGAACCCCACATCTCAGAGCGGAAAGACCAACATCCTGCTGATCCGTACCGGTGAAGCAAAGCGCGGTGTTATCGGTCTCTTCCAGGCAGGCCTTAAGAATGAGCATTCCAGAGGACTGTCCGTTCGTTTCCGTGGAATCGATGATAAGGGAGTTGCATCCTACCTGCTCTCACTGTACTGCTCCGCAGCCATTCTTGCAGATGACGCTATCGCAGTACTGGAGGATGTGGAAGTAGGTGAGTACTATGACTATGACTAATCCCTATGCGGTTTCGGAGGCGGATCTTGGTCTTCCGAGCGCTGCGGATCTGACACAGCTGGCAAATGCGCTGGTTTCTGATCTTTACGGCGTACCATCCGTACCCGGAAATGTTTCGGAGCCCTCCGGCGTGCCGGTGATCCCGGAGGAGCCGGGTGACCCGTATGTACCGACGGATGCTTTCATACCGACGATTCCGGCAGAGGTTCCGGGCGTTTCGGCACCGGCATCTGCGGATGCATCCGCAGTACCCGGCAGCGCGGCAGCCTATGGTATAGAGGATCCGGCAAGGCTTGCAGGGGCACAGCCCTCTGCGGTACCGGGAGCGGCAGTTCCCACATCTGTGGCGGAGGCGCCTTCTGCATCCGGCAGTGATGCTTACAGCTGGGGCGTTCCTCAGGCAGGACCGTATGCGGCAGAACCTCAGGACGGGACAACCCTTCCGGAGGCAGGCGCCTATGACTGGGAGAATCCCTTCCGGTTTGCGGCGGCCGATACAGCTACAACCTCCTATGCACCGAAGGTGCAGTCGAAGACCGAGGCGGCAGAATATGACCGCAGGATCGACGTACCGACCTCCCTTGGCGGAGACGGGGTAGCGAAGGATCAGGACAGAGCTGAGGAAGGAACCACACGAAATGATTCCATCCGTATCGGCAGCAAGACCCTGGCCCAGATCCGAAAGGATTTTCCGATCCTGAAGGAGAGGATCCACGGAAATCCCCTGGTATGGCTGGATAACGGAGCTACTACCCAGAGACCGAGACAGGTCATCGACCGCATCAGTTATTATTATGAGCATGAGAATTCCAACGTTCACCGCGGAGCGCATACTCTGGCAGCCCGTTCCACCGATGCCTATGAGGCAGCGCGGGATACGGTCCGGGATTTCATCGGGGCGCCGAGTTCCGAGGAGATCATTTTCGTAAGAGGAACCACAGAGGCCATCAATCTGGTAGCCAATGCTTACGTGAAGCCTCAGCTTATGCCGGGAGATGAGATCATCGTATCGATCCTTGAGCATCATGCGAATATCGTTCCGTGGCAGCTGATCGCCCAGAAGACCGGGGCAGTGATCAAGGTCATTCCCTGTGATGAGACAGGTCAGTTGATCCTTTCGGAATATGAGAAGCTTTTTACCAAACATACGAAGTTTGTGGCCGTAACCCACGTGTCAAATGTGCTGGGAACTGTGACGCCCATCGAGGAATTGATCGCCGTCGCTCATCGCCACGGTGTAAGGATCCTGATCGATGGAGCTCAGTCTGTGGCACACATTCCGGTGAATGTATCGGCACTGGATGCGGATTTCTTCGTCTTTTCCGGCCACAAGGTCTTTGCACCTACCGGAATCGGTGTGGTATACGGAAAGAAAGAACTACTGGAAGCAGCTGAGCCTTATCACGGCGGCGGAAATATGATCGCCGATGTAACATTTGAAAGAACGATCTATAACGGGATTCCGAACAAATTCGAAGCAGGAACCGGAAGCATCGCGGACGCGGTAGGACTGGGAGCTGCACTGCAGTATCTGTCAGAGATCGGAATGCCCTGTGTATATCGTTGGGAGCATGAACTCCTGCAGTACGCTATGCAGGAAATGAAACGGATTCCGGGTCTTACCCTGATCGGAACGGCGCTGAACAAAGCTTCCGTACTGTCCTTCAAGCTGGACGGTTACTCCGATGAAGAGGTGGGAAAGCGGCTGGATGCCTACGGCATCGCGGTCCGTACCGGACATCACTGCGCACAGCCCGTACTTCGGCACTTCGGATACGAAGGCTCTGTACGGCCGACGCTGGCACTGTATAATTCACCGGATGATATCGACGCGCTGGTGAAGGTGCTGCGGACGTTTGCGTAGCTTGTCATTCTGAGGAGTGAAGCGACAAAGAATCATATCGATGAAGGCAGGTACGTCTTCCGGATACGTCTGTGATAGAAGGGGTGCATGCCTGATGAGATAACCCCGCACCGTAGTTATACCTATGGCTGCGGTGCGGGGGATTATGATACTGCAATTTGCACGAAATGCTGTATCGGAACACTCCGCTGCTGCGTTATGTGCAGTGCTGAATTGGGAAAGATTCGGGTAACGATATGAGTGATAGAATTCGAGAATCGGAAATCGACGGCATCGTAAAGCTGATCCGCGCTGATCTGAAGGGCGGGAAGAATATCGATGCGGAGAATATAGAAAACAACCCGGACAAGACAGAGGTCAGGACCATCGTGAATCATCTGTCCCGGTTGGTCTTTCCCGGCTTCTACCGGGACAGGACATTCAAATTGTATAATCTGAAGAACAGTATCGCGGTTACGGTAGAAGACATTTTTTACCATCTGCAGAAGCAGGTGATGCGTGCGCTGGACTTCTGTAAACTCCGGGGAACGATGACGGAGGAGGATCGGGAGAAAGAGAGCTATCGTATATGCAGGGTATTTTTCGAAAAGCTGCCTGCAGTCCGGGCCTATGTGGAGAAGGATCTTCTTGCGGCGTATGACGGGGATCCTGCAGCCTGTTGTCTGGAGGAGATCGTTCTTGCTTATCCGGGGATCATGGCCACCACAGTATATCGTCTGGCACATGAATTGTATCTGCTCCGGGTTCCTGTGATCCCGCGTCTGATGACGGAGTACGCACATTCCGAAACAGGTGTGGATATCCATCCGGGAGCAACCATCGGGGAGAGTTTTTTCATCGATCACGGCACAGGCATCGTTATTGGAGAGACTGCAGTGATCGGTAAAAATGTGAAGATCTACCAGGGGGTGACCATCGGTGCACTGTCCACCCGCGGCGGGCAGAAGCTGTCAGGCAAGAAGCGGCATCCCACGATCGAGGACAATGTCACGATCTATGCCGGAGCCTCCATCCTCGGAGGCGAGACAGTGATCGGAGAAAACTCCGTGATCGGCGGCAATACATTTATCACAAGGTCCGTTCCGAAGAATACAAGGGTAAGTATGAAGAATCCGGAGATGGAATACACAACCACGGATAACCGTCGTGTGACTGAGGAAGTGAAGCCAAGCGACGAGTGGTACTATATGATCTGAAAACCATGATGAGGAGGAAGTAGAAGATGAAGATCACGGTAGCAGGTGTGAAGAAGGAAGTTGCGGATGGCCTTACGGTAGCCGCCCTGATCGAGCAGGAAAATGTGGAGACACCCCAGTACGTGACGGTGTCTGTGAACGAAGAATTCGTGGAGTCCGGAGCGTTTGATTCCACAGCCCTGAAGGAGGGTGATGAGGTGGAGTTCCTGTACTTCATGGGAGGTGGAAGATAATGGCATTTACAAATGAGCAGCTGGAGCGTTACTCCCGGCACATCATTTTGAAGGAGATCGGAGCCAAGGGACAGAAGAAGCTTTTAAATGCGAAGGTTCTGATCATCGGTGCGGGGGGACTCGGAGCACCTGCGGCACTGTATCTGGCAGCGGCCGGCGTGGGTACCATCGGGATCGTGGACGCGGATGTGGTGGATCTTTCCAACCTGCAGCGTCAGGTGATCCATACCACAAATGATATCGGAAAGAAGAAGGTGAATTCCGCGGCAGAGACCATGCGGGCCATCAATCCGGATGTGCAGGTGAACACCTATTATGATTTTGTGAGCAGTGAGAATATTCTGGACCTGATCAGGGATTATGATTTTATTCTGGACGGAACGGATAATTTCCCTGCCAAGTTCCTGATCAATGATGCATGTGTCATGGCGAAGAAACCCCTCAGCCATGCGGGGATCATCCGGTTCAAGGGACAGCTTACCACCATCCTTCCGGGAGAGGGACCGTGCTACAGATGTATCTTCAAGGATCCGCCACCGAAGGATGCGGTACCGACCTGTAAGCAGGCCGGTGTCATCGGTGCTATGGGCGGTGTCATCGGATCCCTTCAGGCTATGGAGGCCGTAAAGTACATCACCGGTGTGGGTGATCTGCTGGTGGGATATCTCCTGACCTATGATGCACTGAAGATGGAGTTCCATAAGATCAAGCTCCCGCCTCGCGGAAAGGGCTGTGCCGTATGTTCAGACACACCCACCATCACAAAGCTGATCGATTACGAGCAGGCAGCCTGCGATTTTCATCCCGGAAGCGCAGAGTAGCAACTTATGTTAGGAGAACTCCATGAAGATAACCATTAGAAGATCGGATCTCATCCGGATCACGGAATATGCCATATCCCAACAGCCCGATGAAGCCTGCGGGCTCATCGGCGGCGTGGACCGGGAGGACGGTGTTCGGGAGATCCGGAAAGTATATCTGCTGACGAATACGGATCATACAAATGAACATTTTACCATCGATCCCCGGGAACAGCTGGCATCCATCAAGGATATGCGCGCGGAGGGGATAAGTCCCCTGGGAAACTGGCATTCTCACCCGGAGACCCCGTCCCGACCCTCGGAGGAGGATAAGCGTATGGCCAATGACAGCCGGGCAAGCTACCTGATCCTGTCACTGGCAGCGAAGGATCCGGTCCTGAACGCCTTTCATGTGGAGGGACCACCCGAAGCAAGGAGTGTGCGAAAGGAAGAGCTGATAATTCTGGAAGACGTTGAATTCGAAGAACTTAAAGCGGAGGACAAAGAAGTGGCTGATTTTACTGTTACAGATACGATTGATATTACGGATGTTACCTGCCCCATCACATTTGTAAAGACGAAGGTGGCGCTGGAGGAGCTGGATGAAGGGGATATCCTGCAGGTACACATCAATGACGGAGAACCGATCCAGAATGTTCCCCGCAGTGTGAAGGAGGAAGGACATGAAGTACTCCGGATCGACAACAACGAGGATGGAACCTTCGAACTTTTCATCCGGAAGGTGGGGGACTGACGGTCTTCTGAGAAGAAAAATACGATAATATTCAGCGCACCACAAAACTGTAGCCGAAGCGATCGCAAAGGCTGCAACGGATCTGGATGCGGCAGTCGATAAGGCAGAGGTTGATTCTGCAGCAGCGAAGGCAGCCTACACCATCGACGGCAAGAAGTACACCTTTGACAAGAAGGGATACATGAAGTAAACATTAAGCTTTTTGGCAGGACCCGGTTAATTAAACCGGGTTCTGTTCATGTGCGTGGGAAAGTGATTGTGATATTCAAAGAGCGATTCTATTTTAGAAAAATGCCGCAACCGTCAAAAAACTAAAATAGCGCATTGACATGGACACCAGATTTATGGTATATCTATTTTAGAAAATTGACTGAAACGGAAAAAATCTAAAATACGATGATTGCGTTTGGAGGATACCATGGAAATCAAAAGAAACCGATATCTTGAGCGGTTGATCAGCCGGATGAACAACGGAATGATAAAG